>NZ_JJMI01000038.1:0-27190 GCF_000705335.1 Mangrovibacter sp. MFB070 | reverse complement strand
TTTGAACGTACAAAACCGCACGTCAACGTCGGTACTATCGGTCACGTTGACCATGGTAAAACAACCCTGACTGCTGCAATCACTACCGTTCTGGCAAAAACCTACGGTGGTTCCGCTCGCGCATTCGACCAGATCGATAACGCACCGGAAGAAAAAGCACGTGGTATCACCATCAACACTTCTCACGTTGAATACGATACCCCGACCCGCCACTACGCGCACGTAGACTGCCCAGGCCACGCCGACTATGTTAAAAACATGATCACTGGTGCTGCTCAGATGGACGGCGCTATCCTGGTTGTTGCTGCGACTGACGGCCCGATGCCGCAGACTCGTGAGCACATCCTGCTGGGTCGTCAGGTTGGCGTTCCTTTCATCATCGTGTTCCTGAACAAATGTGACATGGTTGATGACGAAGAGCTGCTGGAACTGGTTGAAATGGAAGTTCGTGAGCTGCTGTCTCAGTACGACTTCCCGGGCGACGACTGCCCGATCATCCGTGGTTCTGCTCTGAAAGCGCTGGAAGGCGAAGCAGAGTGGGAAGCGAAAATCATTGAACTGGCAGAAGCACTGGACAGCTACATTCCGGAACCGGAACGTGCTATCGACAAACCGTTCCTGCTGCCAATCGAAGACGTATTCTCCATCTCCGGTCGTGGTACTGTAGTTACCGGTCGTGTAGAACGCGGCATCATCAAAGTTGGTGATGAAGTAGAGATCGTTGGTATCAAAGAAACCACCAAAACTACCTGTACTGGCGTTGAAATGTTCCGCAAACTGCTGGACGAAGGCCGTGCTGGTGAAAACGTTGGGGTTCTGCTGCGTGGTACCAAACGTGATGACGTTGAACGTGGTCAGGTTCTGGCGAAACCGGGTTCAATCAACCCGCACACCAAATTCGAATCTGAAGTATACGTTCTGAGCAAAGATGAAGGCGGCCGTCATACTCCGTTCTTCAAAGGCTACCGTCCTCAGTTCTACTTCCGTACTACTGACGTAACTGGCTCCATCGAACTGCCGGAAGGCGTAGAAATGGTCATGCCGGGCGACAACATTCAGATGGTTGTTACCCTGATTCACCCGATCGCAATGGACGAAGGTCTGCGCTTCGCAATCCGTGAAGGCGGCCGTACCGTTGGCGCGGGCGTTGTTGCTAAAGTTCTGGGCTAATTAGTCTTCGAACTAAAAAAAGGGCGCTTCGGCGTCCTTTTTTATTGAACAAATTCTTATGTCTGCCCTTCTCCTTGTGATACCTGTACTCTGCTGTTATTTCGCAAAGCCGAACCTGAATGCTTTAACTGCGTCATAGTGATCTTTTTACGAATCGCCTATTGTAATCATAACCATTCTCAATTAGAATTTGATCGTTATTTGTACTGGAGTGGTTATGTACATTTGTCTGTGTAACGGCGTTAGTGATAAAGCTATTCGCCAGGCGGTACGCAAGTTTCATCCGCAATCGTTTCAGCAGTTGCGTAAGTTTGTTCCTGTCGGTAACCAGTGTGGTAAGTGCATCAGGGCCGCAAGGGAAATCATGCAGGAAGAACTGATCCAGATACCAGAGTTTAAAGAAACGGCATAATTAGTGCGCTTTTTTTGACTTACTCTGCTACCCATCTACGCTTTTAAGTAGTGGAAGCGGAGAGAGTGACTATGAAAGGTGATGCTAAGATAATAACCCATCTCAATAAACTATTGGGAAATGAGCTTGTTGCAATAAACCAGTACTTTTTACACGCCAGAATGTTCAAAAACTGGGGACTGACCAGGCTCAATGATATTGAGTATCATGAGTCTATTGATGAAATGAAGCATGCAGATAAGTATATCGAGCGTATTTTGTTTCTTGAAGGAATCCCTAATCTGCAGGACCTCGGCAAACTTCACATCGGGGAAGATGTTGAAGAGATGCTTCGTTCGGATCTCAATCTTGAAATGGAAGGGGCGAAGAATCTTCGTGAAGCAATTGCTTATGCAGATTCGGTTCATGACTATGTTACCAGGGATATGCTTATCGAGATTTTGTCGGATGAAGAAAACCATATCGACTGGCTGGAAACTGAGTTGGATTTGATTGGTAAAATTGGTCTGCAAAATTATCTCCAGTCTCAACTTAAAGAACAAGCCTGACACTTCCCCCCAGCGGAGGCGATACCCGAGTCTCCGTTTTATCTACCTTCCTGTTTCGCCTTACTATCAATGAACAACAGTTCGCGCAATATCCATGACTAATTAATAAACAAAGCTTGCCTGAAGCGCAGATTTGCGTATAATGCGCAGGCTCGCTAATAGTAGCGAGTGGCTCGACAGAGCCTGTGCAGCTTTGCTGCCTGAACAATGCTTCCAATTGGGAAGCTATGTAAAGAAGATTACACTCTCCCGTCAATCGTAATGGGCCTGAGTAGTAGTCATTTTCGTCTATAAATAATTGGAGCTCTGGTCTCATGCAGAACCAAAGAATCCGTATCCGCCTGAAAGCGTTTGATCATCGTCTGATCGATCAATCAACCGCGGAAATCGTTGAGACTGCTAAGCGCACTGGTGCGCAAGTTCGTGGTCCAATCCCGCTGCCGACCCGCAAAGAGCGCTTTACCGTTCTGATCTCCCCGCACGTTAACAAAGACGCGCGTGATCAGTACGAAATTCGCACTCACAAGCGTCTGGTTGACATCGTTGAGCCAACCGAGAAAACCGTTGATGCTCTGATGCGTCTGGATCTGGCTGCCGGTGTAGACGTGCAGATCAGCCTGGGTTAATCAGGTCATTGAACGATTGAGAGGTTGAAACAATGATTGGTTTAGTCGGTAAAAAAGTGGGCATGACTCGCATCTTCACTGAAGAAGGCGTTTCTATCCCAGTAACCGTAATCGAAGTTGAAGCTAACCGCGTTACCCAGGTTAAAGATCTGGACAACGATGGTTACCGCGCAATCCAGGTTACCACTGGTGTTAAAAAAGCAAACCGCGTCACCAAACCTGAAGCGGGTCACTTTGCTAAAGCTGGTGTTGAAGCTGGTCGTGGTCTGTGGGAATTCCGTCTGGCTGAAGGCGAAGAATTCGCTGTTGGTCAGAACATCAGTGTTGAAGTTTTCGCTGACGTTAAAAAAGTAGACGTAACTGGTACCTCTAAAGGTAAAGGTTTCGCCGGTACTGTTAAACGTTGGAACTTCCGCACTCAGGATGCTACCCACGGTAACTCCTTGTCTCACCGCGTTCCGGGTTCTATCGGTCAGAACCAGACTCCGGGCAAAGTGTTCAAAGGCAAGAAAATGGCAGGTCAGCTGGGTAATGAACGTGTAACTGTTCAGAGCCTGGACGTAGTACGTGTTGACGCTGAGCGCAACCTGCTGCTGGTTAAAGGTGCGGTTCCCGGTGCAACCGGTAGCGACCTGATCGTTAAACCAGCTGTGAAGGCGTAAGGGGATAGCAATGGAATTAGTACTGAAAGACGCGCAGAGCGCGCTGACTGTTTCCGAAACTACCTTCGGTCGTGATTTTAACGAAGCGCTGGTACACCAGGTTGTTGTTGCTTATGCAGCAGGTGCCCGTCAAGGTACTCGTGCTCAGAAGACTCGTGCTGAAGTAACTGGCTCCGGTAAAAAACCGTGGCGTCAGAAAGGTACTGGCCGTGCACGTTCTGGTTCCATCAAGAGCCCAATTTGGCGCTCCGGTGGTGTGACCTTTGCTGCTCGTCCGCAGGACCACAGTCAAAAAGTTAACAAAAAGATGTACCGCGGCGCGCTGAAAAGCATTCTGTCCGAGCTGGTACGTCAGGATCGTCTGATCGTTGTCGAATCATTCTCTGTAGAAGCGCCTAAAACTAAGCTGCTTGCTCAGAAACTGAAAGATATGGCTCTGGAAGATGTGCTGATCATCACCGGTGAACTGGATGAAAATCTGTTCCTGGCTGCACGCAACCTGCACAAGGTTGACGTACGTGATGCTAATGGCATTGATCCGGTTAGCTTGATCGCCTTCGACAAAGTCGTAATGACTGCTGATGCTGTTAAGCAAGTTGAGGAGATGCTGGCATGATTCGTGAAGAACGTTTGCTGAAAGTGCTGAACGCACCGCACGTTTCTGAAAAAGCGTCTGCTGCGATGGAAAAAAACAACACCATCGTTCTCAAAGTTGCTAAAGACGCGACCAAAGCAGAAATCAAAGCTGCTGTGCAGAAACTGTTTGAAGTCGAAGTTAATGACGTACGTACCCTGGTTGTTAAAGGGAAAGTAAAACGTCATGGACAGCGTATCGGTCGTCGTAGCGACTGGAAAAAAGCTTACGTCACCCTGAAAGAAGGCCAGAACCTGGACTTCATCGGCGGCGCTGAGTAAGTCGGAGGAGTAAAGAACAATGGCAATTGTTAAGTGTAAACCGACATCTCCGGGTCGTCGCCACGTAGTTAAAGTGGTTAACCCAGAGTTGCACAAGGGCAAACCTTTTGCTCCGTTGCTGGAAAAAAACAGCAAATCCGGTGGCCGTAACAACAATGGCCGCATCACTACGCGTCACATTGGTGGTGGTCATAAGCAGGCTTATCGTATTGTTGACTTCAAACGCAACAAAGACGGTATCCCGGCAGTTGTTGAACGTCTTGAGTACGATCCGAACCGTTCTGCGAATATCGCACTGGTTCTGTACAAAGATGGCGAACGCCGTTACATCCTGGCCCCTAAAGGCCTGAAAGCTGGCGACCAGATTCAATCTGGCGTTGATGCTGCAATCAAAGCGGGTAACACCCTGCCGATGCGCAATATCCCGGTTGGTTCTACTGTTCATAACGTAGAAATGAAACCAGGTAAAGGCGGTCAGCTGGCGCGTTCTGCTGGTACTTACGTTCAGATCGTTGCTCGTGATGGTGCTTATGTCACCCTGCGTCTGCGTTCTGGTGAAATGCGTAAAGTTGAAGCAGAGTGCCGCGCTACTCTGGGCGAAGTTGGCAATGCTGAGCATATGCTGCGCGTTCTGGGTAAAGCTGGTGCTGCTCGCTGGCGTGGTGTTCGTCCTACCGTTCGCGGTACCGCGATGAACCCGGTAGATCACCCACATGGTGGTGGTGAAGGTCGTAACTTTGGTAAGCACCCGGTTTCCCCGTGGGGCATTCAGACCAAAGGTAAAAAGACCCGCAGCAACAAGCGTACTGATAAATTCATCGTACGTCGCCGTAGCAAATAATTTTAGAGGATAAGCCATGCCACGTTCTCTCAAGAAAGGTCCTTTTATTGACCTGCACTTGCTGAAGAAGGTAGAGAAAGCGGTGGAAAGCGGTGACAAGAAGCCCCTGCGCACTTGGTCCCGTCGTTCAACGATCTTTCCAAACATGATCGGTTTGACCATCGCTGTCCATAATGGTCGTCAGCACGTTCCAGTTTTTGTTTCCGACGAAATGGTTGGTCACAAACTGGGTGAATTCGCACCGACTCGTACTTATCGCGGCCATGCTGCTGATAAAAAAGCGAAGAAGAAATAAGGTAGGAGGAAGAGATGGAAACTATCGCTAAACATCGCCATGCTCGTTCTTCTGCTCAGAAGGTTCGCCTTGTTGCTGACCTGATTCGCGGTAAGAAAGTGTCGCAGGCTCTGGATATTCTGACCTACACCAATAAGAAAGCGGCTGTACTGGTCAAGAAAGTTCTGGAATCTGCCATTGCTAACGCTGAACACAACGATGGCGCTGATATTGACGATCTGAAAGTTACGAAAATTTTCGTAGATGAAGGCCCGAGCATGAAGCGCATTATGCCGCGTGCAAAAGGTCGTGCAGATCGCATCCTGAAGCGCACCAGCCACATCACTGTGGTTGTGTCCGATCGCTGAGACTCTGGAGACTAGCAATGGGTCAGAAAGTACATCCTAATGGTATTCGCCTGGGTATTGTCAAACCATGGAACTCTACCTGGTTCGCGAACACCAAAGAATTCGCTGACAACCTGGACAGCGACTTTAAAGTACGTCAGTTCCTGACTAAAGAACTGGCTAAGGCGTCTGTATCTCGTATCGTTATCGAACGTCCGGCTAAAAGCATTCGTGTAACCATTCACACTGCTCGCCCGGGTATCGTTATCGGTAAAAAAGGTGAAGACGTTGAGAAACTGCGCAAGGCCGTAGCAGACATTGCTGGCGTTCCTGCTCAGATCAATATCGCAGAAGTTCGTAAGCCTGAACTGGACGCAAAACTGGTTGCTGACAGCATCACTTCTCAGCTGGAACGTCGTGTTATGTTCCGTCGTGCTATGAAGCGTGCTGTACAGAACGCAATGCGTCTGGGCGCTAAAGGTATCAAAGTTGAAGTTAGTGGCCGTCTGGGTGGCGCTGAGATCGCACGTACCGAATGGTACCGTGAAGGTCGTGTACCGCTGCACACTCTGCGTGCTGACATTGACTACAACACCTCTGAAGCGCACACCACTTATGGTGTTATTGGCGTGAAAGTGTGGATCTTCAAAGGTGAGATCCTGGGTGGTATGGCTGCTGTTGAACAACCGGAAAAACCGGCTGCTCAACCTAAAAAGCAGCAGCGTAAAGGCCGTAAATAAGGAGCGTCGCTGATGTTACAACCAAAGCGTACAAAATTCCGTAAAGTGCACAAAGGCCGTAACCGTGGTCTGGCTGCAGGTACGGATGTGAGCTTCGGCACTTACGGTCTGAAAGCTGTTGGCCGTGGTCGTCTGACTGCACGTCAGATCGAAGCAGCACGTCGTGCAATGACCCGTGCAGTTAAGCGTCAGGGTAAGATCTGGATCCGTGTATTCCCGGACAAACCGATCACCGAGAAGCCGCTGGAAGTTCGTATGGGTAAAGGTAAAGGTAACGTGGAGTATTGGGTTGCCTTGATTCAGCCGGGTAAAGTCCTGTATGAAATGGACGGTGTTCCGGAAGAGCTGGCCCGTGAAGCATTCAGCCTGGCAGCAGCGAAACTGCCGATCAAAACCACCTTTGTAACTAAGACGGTGATGTAATGAAAGCAAAAGAGCTGCGTGAAAAGAGTGTTGAAGAGCTGAACACCGAGCTGCTTAACCTGCTGCGTGAGCAGTTTAACCTGCGTATGCAGGCTGCAAGTGGCCAGCTGCAACAGACTCACCTGTTGAAGCAAGTGCGTCATAATGTCGCACGCGTTAAGACTTTACTGACTGAGAAGGCGGGTGCGTAATGACCGATAAAATCCGTACTCTGCAAGGTCGTGTTGTTAGCGATAAAATGGAGAAATCCATTGTTGTTGCTATCGAGCGTTTTGTGAAACACCCGATCTACGGTAAATTCATCAAGCGTACGACTAAATTGCACGTACATGACGAGAACAACGAATGTGGAATCGGTGACGTGGTTGAAATCCGCGAATGCCGTCCGCTGTCCAAGACCAAATCCTGGACTCTGGTTCGCGTCGTAGAGAAAGCGGTTCTGTAATAGAGTTCGCATTCTCAAATCGATAAACGGCTCAGAAATGGGCCGTTTATTTTTTCTACCCATATCCGATAAGCGGTGTTATAATGCCGCGCCCTCGTTTATGGGGCGTTTATGAACGACCTGATATCAGGTCTCAGTAGTTGACATTAGCGGAGCACTGAAATGATCCAAGAACAGACTATGCTGAACGTCGCCGACAACTCTGGCGCGCGTCGCGTAATGTGTATCAAGGTTCTGGGTGGCTCGCACCGTCGCTACGCAGGCGTAGGCGACATCATCAAAATTACCATCAAAGAAGCAATTCCGCGTGGTAAGGTCAAAAAAGGTGATGTGCTGAAGGCGGTAGTGGTGCGCACCAGGAAGGGTGTTCGTCGCCCTGACGGTTCTGTCGTTCGCTTCGATGGCAATGCTTGTGTTCTTCTGAACAACAACAGCGAACAGCCAATCGGTACGCGTATTTTTGGGCCGGTTACTCGTGAACTTCGTTCTGAGAAGTTTATGAAAATCATCTCTCTGGCACCAGAAGTACTCTAAGGAGCAAACATGGCAGCGAAAATCCGTCGTGATGACGAAGTTATCGTGCTGGCCGGCAAAGATAAAGGCAAGCGTGGTAAAGTTAAGAGTGTCCTGTCTTCTGGTAAGGTCATTGTTGAAGGTATCAACCTGGTGAAAAAACATCAGAAGCCGGTTCCGGCTCTGAACCAGGCGGGTGGCATCGTTGAAAAAGAAGCTGCAATTCAGGTTTCTAACGTTGCAATCTTCAATACGGCAACCGGTAAGGCTGACCGTGTAGGCTTTAGATTTGAAGAGGGCAAAAAAGTCCGTTTCTTTAAATCTAATGGCGAAACTATCAAGTAATTTGGAGTAGTACGATGGCGAAACTGCATGATTACTACAAAGACGAAGTAGTTACCAAACTGATGACTCAGTTTAACTACAATTCTGTCATGCAAGTCCCTCGGGTCGAGAAGATCACCCTGAACATGGGTGTTGGTGAAGCGATCGCTGACAAGAAACTGCTGGATAATGCAGCAGCGGATCTGGCAGCAATCTCCGGTCAAAAACCGTTGATCACCAAAGCACGCAAATCAGTTGCAGGCTTCAAAATCCGTCAGGGCTATCCGATCGGCTGTAAAGTAACTCTGCGTGGCGAACGCATGTGGGAGTTCTTTGAGCGCCTGATCACTATTGCTGTACCACGTATTCGTGACTTCCGCGGTCTTTCCGCTAAGTCTTTCGATGGTCGTGGCAACTACAGCATGGGTGTCCGTGAGCAGATCATCTTCCCGGAAATCGACTATGACAAAGTCGATCGCGTTCGTGGTTTGGATATTACCATTACCACTACTGCGAAAACCGATGATGAAGGCCGTGCTCTGCTGGCTGCCTTTGACTTCCCGTTCCGCAAGTAAGGTAGGGTTACTTCATGGCTAAGCAATCAATGAAAGCACGCGAAGTAAAACGCGTAGCTTTGGCTGAAAAATTCTTCGCTAAACGCGCTGAACTGAAAGCGATCATTTCTGATGTGAACGCTTCTGACGAAGATCGTTGGGATGCTGTTCTCAAGCTGCAGAGTCTGCCGCGTGATTCCAGCCCGTCTCGTCAGCGTAACCGCTGCCGTCAAACTGGTCGTCCGCATGGTTTCCTGCGGAAATTCGGGTTGAGCCGTATTAAGGTCCGTGAAGCCGCTATGCGCGGTGAAATCCCGGGTCTGAAAAAGGCTAGCTGGTAATTGTCACCAATTTGAATCACGGGAGTAGAGACAGATGAGCATGCAAGATCCGATCGCGGATATGCTGACCCGTATCCGTAACGGTCAGGCCGCGAACAAAGTTGCGGTCACCATGCCTTCCTCCAAGCTGAAAGTGGCAATTGCCCATGTGCTTAAGGAAGAAGGTTATATCGAAGATTATAAAATTGAAGGCGACATCAAGCCTGAACTGGAAGTTTCTCTGAAATATTTCCAGGGCAAGGCTGTGGTAGAGAGCATTCAGCGAGTCAGCCGTCCAGGTCTGCGCATCTATAAGAAAAAAGATGAGCTGCCGAAAGTTATGGCTGGGCTGGGTATTGCTGTCGTTTCTACCTCTAAAGGTGTTATGACTGATCGTGCAGCGCGCCAGGCTGGTCTTGGTGGCGAAATTATCTGCTACGTAGCCTAATCGGAGGAAAAAATGTCTCGTGTTGCTAAAGCACCGGTCGTTATTCCTGCCGGCGTTGATGTAAAAATCAACGGTCAGGTTATTACGATCAAAGGTAAAAACGGCGAGCTGACTCGTTCTATCAACGATGCTGTTGAAGTTAAACATGCGGACAATGCACTGACTTTCGCCCCGCGCGAAGGTTTTGCAGATGGCTGGGCCCAATCGGGTACAGCTCGTGCGCTGCTGAACTCCATGGTTATCGGTGTTACCGAAGGCTTCACTAAGAAGCTTCAGCTGGTTGGTGTAGGTTACCGTGCAGCGGTTAAAGGGAATGTTCTGAGCCTGTCTTTAGGCTTTTCTCACCCTGTTGACCATGAACTGCCGGCTGGCGTCATTGCAGAATGTCCGTCACAGACTGAAATCGTGCTGAAAGGCGCTGATAAACAAGTGATTGGCCAGGTTGCTGCTGATGTGCGCGCCTACCGTCGTCCTGAGCCTTATAAAGGCAAGGGTGTCCGTTACGCCGACGAAGTCGTGCGTACCAAAGAGGCTAAGAAGAAGTAAGGTAACACTATGGATAAGAAATCTGCTCGTATCCGTCGTGCGACCCGCGCACGTCGCAAGCTCAAAGAGCTTGGTGCGACCCGCCTGGTGGTACATCGTACCCCGCGTCATATTTACGCACAGGTAATCGCGCCGAACGGTTCTGAAGTTCTGGTAGCTGCTTCTACTGTAGAAAAAGCTATTGCTGAGCAACTGAAGTACACCGGTAACAAAGATGCCGCCGCTGCAGTAGGTAAAGCTGTTGCAGAACGCGCTCTGGAAAAAGGAATTAAAGATGTTTCCTTTGACCGTTCCGGGTTCCAATATCATGGTCGTGTCCAGGCACTGGCAGATGCTGCCCGTGAAGCTGGCCTTCAGTTCTAAGGTAGAGGTGTAAGATGGCTCACATCGAAAAACAAGCTGGCGAACTGCAGGAAAAGCTGATCGCGGTAAACCGCGTATCTAAAACTGTAAAAGGTGGCCGTATTTTTAGCTTCACCGCTCTGACTGTAGTGGGTGATGGCAATGGTCGCGTTGGTTTTGGTTACGGTAAAGCGCGTGAAGTTCCAGCAGCGATCCAGAAAGCGATGGAAAAAGCCCGTCGCAACATGATTAACGTCGCGCTGAACAGCGGTACCCTGCAGCACCCAGTTAAAGGTGTGCACACAGGTTCTCGTGTGTTCATGCAGCCGGCTTCAGAAGGTACTGGTATCATCGCAGGTGGTGCTATGCGTGCTGTTCTGGAAGTCGCTGGGGTTCATAACGTTCTGGCGAAAGCATATGGTTCCACCAACCCGATCAACGTGGTTCGTGCTACCATTGATGGCCTGGAAAATATGAAATCTCCAGAAATGGTCGCTGCCAAGCGTGGTAAATCCGTTGAAGAAATTCTGGGGTAATTGACCATGGCAAAGACTATTAAAATCACTCAAACCCGCAGTGCAATCGGTCGTCTGCCGAAACACAAGGCAACGCTGCTTGGCCTGGGTCTGCGTCGTATTGGTCACACTGTTGAGCGTGAAGATACGCCAGCGGTGCGTGGTATGATCAACGCGATTTCCTTCATGGTTAAAGTTGAGGAGTAAGAGATGCGTTTAAATACTCTGTCTCCAGCCGAAGGGTCTAAGCACGCGCCGAAACGCCTGGGTCGTGGTATCGGCTCTGGTCTGGGTAAAACCGGTGGCCGCGGCCACAAAGGTCAGAAATCACGTTCTGGTGGTGGTGTACGTCGTGGGTTCGAAGGTGGTCAGATGCCGTTGTATCGTCGTCTGCCTAAATTCGGTTTCACCTCTCGCAAAGCTATGGTTACTGCGGAAATCCGTCTGTCTGACCTGGCTAATGTTGAAGGCGACGTAGTTGACCTGAACACGCTGAAAGCAGCAAACATTATCGGTATTCAGATTGAATTCGCGAAAGTGATTCTGTCTGGTGAGGTAGCTCGCCCGGTAACTGTTCGCGGTCTGCGTGTTACTAAAGGCGCACGAGCTGCTATCGAAGCTGCTGGCGGTAAAATCGAGGAATAAGTAGCAGATGGCAAAACAACCGGGATTAGATTTTCAAAGTGCTAAAGGTGGGCTTGGCGAGCTAAAACGCAGACTGTTGTTTGTTATTGGTGCGCTGATTGTTTTCCGCATTGGCTCTTTTATTCCGATCCCTGGTATTGATGCCACTGTTCTTGCCAAATTGCTCGAGCAACAGCGGGGCACCATCATTGAAATGTTTAACATGTTCTCTGGTGGTGCTCTGAGCCGAGCTTCCATCTTCGCGCTGGGTATTATGCCGTATATTTCGGCTTCAATTATTATCCAGTTGCTGACGGTCGTTCATCCGGCGTTGGCTGAATTGAAGAAGGAAGGGGAGTCTGGACGTCGTAAGATTAGCCAGTACACCCGTATCGGTACGTTGGTGTTGGCAGTATTTCAGTCAATCGGTATTGCTACCGGTTTACCGAATATGCCGGGAATGACTGGTCTGGTGATTAATCCAGGCATGGCATTCTATTTCACTGCTGTTGTTAGCCTGGTCACCGGGACAATGTTCCTGATGTGGTTAGGCGAACAGATTACGGAACGAGGTATTGGTAACGGTATCTCGATCATAATCTTTGCTGGTATTGTTGCAGGCCTTCCGCCTGCCATTGCACATACCATCGAGCAAGCGCGGCAAGGCGACCTGCACTTCCTCCTGTTGCTGTTGGTTGCAGTATTAGTATTTGCTGTCACCTTCTTTGTTGTATTTGTTGAACGTGGTCAACGCAGAATTGTGGTAAACTACGCGAAACGCCAACAAGGTCGTCGTGTCTATGCTGCACAGAGCACACATTTGCCGCTGAAAGTGAATATGGCTGGTGTAATCCCGGCTATCTTTGCTTCCAGTATTATTCTGTTCCCGGCAACCATAACTTCATGGTTCGGGGGCGGTACTGGTTGGAACTGGCTGACAACAATTTCGCTGTACTTGCAGCCTGGGCAACCGCTTTATGTGTTACTCTATGCGTCTGCAATCATCTTCTTCTGTTTCTTTTATACTGCGTTGGTTTTCAACCCGCGTGAAACAGCAGATAACCTGAAGAAGTCCGGTGCATTTGTACCAGGAATTCGTCCGGGAGAACAAACGGCGAAGTATATTGATAAAGTAATGACCCGCCTGACTTTGGTCGGTGCGCTGTATATTACTTTTATTTGCCTGATCCCGGAGTTCATGCGTGATGCGATGAAAGTGCCGTTCTACTTTGGTGGGACCTCACTGTTAATCGTCGTTGTTGTCATCATGGACTTTATGGCTCAAGTGCAAACTCTGATGATGTCCAGTCAGTATGAGTCTGCATTGAAAAAAGCGAACCTGAAAGGTTATGGCCGTTAATGGTCGCTTGAGAAGTTACGGAGAGTAAAAATGAAAGTTCGTGCTTCCGTCAAGAAATTATGCCGTAACTGCAAAATCGTTAAGCGCGAAGGTGTTATTCGTGTGATTTGCAGTGCCGAACCGAAACATAAACAGCGTCAAGGCTGATTATTTTCGCATATTTTTCTTGCAAAGTTGGGTTGAGCTGGCTAGATTAGCCAGCCAATCTTTTGTATGTCTGTGCGTATTCATTTGAGTATCCTGAAAACGGGCTTTTCAGTATGGTACGCACACATGAAATTATAGGAGTGCATAGTGGCCCGTATAGCAGGCATTAACATTCCTGATCAAAAACACGCTGTAATCGCATTAACGTCGATTTATGGTGTCGGCAAGACTCGTTCCAAAGCCATCTGTGCTGCGGCGGGTATCGCTGAAGATGTTAAGATCAGTGAGCTGTCTGAAGAACAAATCGACACGTTGCGTGACGAAGTTGCCAAATTTGTCGTTGAAGGTGATCTGCGCCGCGAAATCAGCATGAGCATCAAGCGTCTTATGGACCTTGGTTGCTATCGCGGTCTGCGTCATCGTCGTGGTCTGCCGGTTCGCGGTCAGCGTACCAAGACCAACGCCCGTACCCGTAAGGGTCCGCGCAAACCGATCAAGAAATAATCGGGGTGATTGAATAATGGCAAAGGCACCAATTCGTGCACGTAAACGTGTAAGAAAACAAGTCTCTGATGGCGTGGCTCATATCCATGCTTCTTTCAACAACACCATCGTTACTATCACTGATCGTCAGGGTAACGCACTGGGTTGGGCAACTGCCGGTGGTTCCGGTTTCCGTGGTTCTCGTAAATCCACTCCTTTCGCCGCTCAGGTTGCAGCTGAACGTTGCGCTGATGCAGTGAAAGAGTACGGAATTAAGAATCTGGAAGTTATGGTTAAGGGACCGGGTCCGGGTCGCGAATCTACTATTCGTGCTCTGAACGCCGCTGGTTTCCGCATCACTAATATTACTGATGTGACTCCGATCCCTCACAACGGTTGTCGTCCGCCGAAAAAACGTCGCGTATAACGCCCCGTTTTTAGGAATGTTGGAGAAAGAAAATGGCAAGATATTTGGGTCCTAAGCTCAAGCTGAGCCGTCGTGAGGGCACAGACCTGTTCCTTAAGTCTGGTGTTCGCGCGATCGATACCAAGTGTAAAATTGAACAAGCTCCTGGTCAGCATGGTGCGCGTAAACCGCGTCTGTCTGACTATGGTGTGCAGTTGCGTGAAAAACAAAAAGTTCGCCGTATCTATGGTGTTCTGGAACGTCAATTCCGTAACTACTACAAAGAAGCAGCACGTCTGAAAGGCAACACCGGTGAAAACCTGTTGGCTCTGCTGGAAGGTCGTCTTGACAACGTTGTCTACCGTATGGGCTTTGGCGCTACTCGTGCGGAAGCACGTCAGCTGGTAAGCCATAAAGCTATCATGGTTAACGGTCGTGTTGTTAATATCGCTTCTTATCAGGTGAGTCCGAACGATGTTGTTAGCGTTCGTGAGAAAGCGAAAAAGCAGTCTCGCGTGAAAGCCGCTCTGGAGCTGGCTGAGCAGCGTGAAAAGCCAACCTGGCTGGAAGTTGATGCTGGCAAGATGGAAGGTGTGTTCAAGCGTAAGCCTGAGCGTTCTGATCTGTCTGCGGACATTAACGAACACCTGATCGTCGAGCTTTACTCCAAGTAAAGCTTAGTACCAAAGAGAGGACACAATGCAGGGTTCTGTGACAGAGTTTCTTAAACCGCGCCTGGTCGATATCGAGCAAATGAGTTCGACGCACGCCAAGGTGACCCTTGAGCCGTTAGAGCGTGGCTTTGGCCATACTCTAGGTAACGCACTGCGCCGTATTCTGCTTTCATCGATGCCGGGTTGCGCGGTGACCGAGGTTGAGATTGATGGTGTACTGCATGAGTACAGCACCAAAGAAGGCGTACAGGAAGATATCCTGGAAATCCTGCTCAACCTGAAAGGGCTGGCGGTGAAAGTTCAGGGCAAAGATGAAGTTATTCTTACCCTGAATAAATCTGGCATTGGCCCTGTGATCGCAGCAGACATCACCCATGATGGTGATGTTGAAATCGTCAAGCCGCAGCATGTGATTTGCCACCTGACCGATGACAACGCATCTATTAATATGCGTATCAAAGTTCAACGTGGTCGTGGTTATGTGCCGGCCTCTGCCCGAATTCATTCGGAAGAAGATGAGCGCCCAATCGGCCGTCTGCTGGTCGATGCTTGCTACAGCCCTGTAGAGCGTATTGCCTACAATGTTGAAGCAGCTCGTGTTGAGCAGCGTACCGACCTGGATAAGCTGGTTATCGAAATGGAAACTAACGGCACAATCGATCCTGAAGAGGCGATTCGTCGTGCGGCTACCATCCTGGCTGAACAACTTGAAGCCTTTGTTGACTTGCGTGACGTACGTCAGCCGGAAGTTAAAGAAGAGAAGCCAGAATTCGATCCGATCTTGCTGCGCCCTGTTGACGATCTGGAATTGACTGTCCGCTCTGCTAACTGCCTCAAGGCAGAAGCTATCCACTACATCGGTGATCTGGTACAACGTACCGAGGTTGAGTTGCTGAAAACGCCGAACCTTGGTAAAAAATCTCTTACAGAGATTAAAGACGTGCTGGCTTCCCGTGGTCTGTCTCTGGGCATGCGCCTGGAAAACTGGCCACCAGCAAGCATTGCTGATGAGTAACCGGATCACAGGTTAAGGTTTTACTGAGAAGGATAAGGTCATGCGCCATCGTAAGAGTGGTCGTCAACTGAACCGCAACAGCAGCCATCGCCAGGCAATGTTCCGCAACATGGCTGGTTCACTGGTTCGTCATGAAATCATCAAGACGACCCTGCCAAAAGCGAAAGAGCTGCGTCGCGTAGTTGAGCCGCTGATTACTCTTGCCAAGACCGACAGCGTAGCTAATCGTCGTCTGGCATTCGCCCGCACTCGTGATAACGAGATCGTGGCAAAACTGTTTAATGAACTTGGTCCGCGTTTCGCGAGCCGTGCAGGTGGTTACACTCGTATTCTCAAGTGTGGCTTCCGTGCTGGTGATAATGCTCCGATGGCTTACATCGAGCTGGTTGATCGCGCTGAGTCTCAAGCAGAAGCTGCTGCAGAGTAATTTGCAGTAACGTAAAAAAGCCGGGCTTGCCCGGTTTTTTTATATCCAAAATTCAGACCTTGATCTAGAATTCAACCTTTGTTTGTTCATTTAATCACCGGGGTATTGATATGTGGTTAATTGACCAATGGGCTGAGAGGCACATTCTTGAAGCACAGAAAAAGGGTGATTTGGACAACCTCCCTGGCGAAGGACAACCTTTGGTGCTGGATGATGACTCTTTTGTACCCGAGTCCTTGCGTGCGGGTTATCGTCTCTTAAAAAATGCGGGATGCCTTCCACCTGAGCTTGAGCAGCGTAGGGAAGCACTTGAGCTCCATGAGTTACTTCAGGGTATCAAAGAGACTGAGCCTGAATTCCAGGAGATAAGCCAGCGTGTTGCATTGCTGGAACTTAAATTACGCCAGGCTGGTTTAAGTACTGATTTTCTTCATGGTTCCTATGGACTGTTAGTCAGAGAACGCTTTTCTGAGGACAACTAGCTATGTATCGTATAGGTGAAATTGCACGTTTAGCTGATGTTACGCCTGATACTATCCGTTATTACGAAAAGCAGAACATGATGGATCATGAAGTACGCACGGAAGGTGGTTTTCGGTTATATAGCGAAAATGATTTGCAGCGCCTGCGTTTTATTCGCTACGCAAGGCAACTTGGTTTTACTCTGGATTCAATCCGTGAATTACTCTCCATTCGGATTGACCCGGAACATCATACTTGCCGCGAGTCGAAGCAGATTGTGCAGAACCGGCTCACGGAAGTCGAATCCAGAATCGCCGAGCTTGAAGTAATGAGGCAGTCGTTAAAACGACTGGACGACGTTTGCTGTGGCACCGCTCACAGCAGTGTGTACTGTTCAATTCTTGAAGCACTGGAGCAGGGTGCAACAAAAATCCAACCGGAGAAAATATGAGTCACTATCAACATAAAAAAGGCAACATCAGAGATAATGCTTTGGAGGCCTTGCTTCATGATCCGTTATTTCGCCAACGTGTTGAGCGGAACAAGAAAGGAAAAGGTAGCTATTCTCGCAAAGCTAAATATGGGAAAAATAGCGGGCAGGAGGCCAGCAGTAAACAAGTAGATGCTTTTTTACTCCTGGCCTTCTTCGTACTAACCGCGACAGTTATGCATCTTTACTATTCTGGGCTTTAAGCAGATCACGGATTTCAGTCAGTAACACCTCTTCTGTGGAAGGCGCTGGCGGAGCTTTTGGTGCTTCTTTTTTCTGGTACAATTTATTCATCATCTTAACTACCATGAAGATGGCAAATGCTACGATGATAAAGTCAAAAATGTTCTGAATAAAAACACCATAGTGCATGACCACTGCCGGTATATCGCCTTCGGCCGGGCGCAATGTCACTGCAAACTGCTTAAAGTCAATTCCCCCGATCAACAACCCTAGCGGTGGCATAATGATATCAGCAACCAGCGACGAAACTATTTTCCCGAAAGCCGCGCCGATCACTACCCCAACAGCCAGGTCAATGACATTTCCACGCATCGCAAAAGCCCGAAACTCTTTGAATATACTCATACATTCTCCTTAAACAACACAACCCCAACCGGGCAATAGCGTTTTAGATGCCACTGGCCCAAATAAAGATAAGTAAATAGATTATATACAAAGAATTAACAGGGCGGATAACCGCCCCTGTATTCAGAGGAAAAATGGACTGGGCTGGAAGAGACGTTCTACGTCGCTGACATATTTTTTATCTGTCAGGAACATAATGACGTGATCCCCTTGTTCAATACGCAAATCATTGTTAGCTATCATTACATCATTACCGCGTACGACAGCACCAATAATGGTACCAGGTGGTAATTTTATTTCATCAATGACACGGCCAACGACTCTTGATGTACTTTCATCCCCATGTGCGACAGCCTCAATCGCTTCAGCAACTCCTCGTCTGAGTGAGGAAACTCCAACAATATCAGCTTTGCGTACATGGCTGAGTAGTGCAGAGATTGTTGCCTGCTGTGGAGATATTGCTATATCGATAACGCTGCCCTGAACCAGATCGACATAGGCTCTGCGCTGGATCAGTACCATTACTTTTTTGGCACCCATACGCTTTGCCAGCATTGCGGACATGATGTTGGCTTCATCATCATTGGTGACAGCAATGAACAGATCAACCTGATCAATATGCTCTTCTTGCAGCAGTTCCTGATCAGATGCGTCGCCGTAAAATACAATGGTATTTTGTAATTTCTCGGCCAACTCTGAGGCACGTTTCTGATCACGTTCGATCAACTTAACGCTATATTCTTTCTCCAGCCGTTTCGCTAAACCTGCCCCAATATTACCACCACCCACCAACATAATTCGTTTATAGGGTTTTTCCAGCCGCTGTAACTCGCTCATCACTGCACGGATGTGCTGCGAAGCCGCAATAAAAAAGACTTCATCACCTGCTTCGATAATGGTGGAGCCCTGAGGGCGAATAGGCCTGTCATGGCGAAATATTGCAGCTACCCGGGTATCTATGTGCGGCATATGTTCACGCATCGTAGAGAGTGCGTTACCTACAAGTGGGCCACCGTAATAGGCTTTGACGACCCCGAGGCTAACCTTGCCCTCGGCAAAGTTAACGACCTGAAGAGCCCCAGGATACTCAATCAGACGATAAATACTATCAATCACCAATTGTTCCGGGGCAATTAAGTGGTCAATTGGTACTGCGTCGGGTGTGAAGAGCTTTTGTGCATCACGGACATAATCTGATGCCCGTATGCGCGCAATGCGGTTTGGAGTATTAAATAACGAATAAGCAATCTGGCAGGCAACCATATTCGTTTCATCTGAACTGGTTACTGCGACCAGCATATCCGCATCATCAGCGCCTGCTTCTCGCAGTACTCTGGGATGTGAACCTGGCCCCTGCACAACGCGCAGGTCAAATTTATCTTGCAGACTACGTAACCTGTCGCCATTGGTATCCACGACAGTGATATCGTTATTTTCACCTACTAAGTTTTCTGCAAGGGTGCCTCCAACCTGACCTGCACCCAAAATGATAATTTTCATCAGTATTGTTTCTTCAGTTGTGCCTGGCAGGCTTGATTCATCATGACGCTTTGATTAGCTTAGCGTAAAAGAATCCATCTCCTTCATCTGGCCCTGGAAAATTTTGTTTTCCTGGCTCATCTGGCGTTCCTGTATCAACAAGTTTTGCATCAGCAAAGCTATGCAAAAACTGTTTAATTTGCTGGCTATTTTCCTCTGGCATAATGGAGCATGTTGCATATAACAGAGTGCCTCCTGGTTTTAAAAGGGGCCAGACAGCATTAAGAATCTCTCTCTGTAATTTTGCTAAGTCTTCTATATCGTTATTGCGCCGCAACCATTTTATATCCGGGTGGCGCCGTATTACTCCCGTCGCTGAGCAGGGCGCATCCAGCAAGATGCGATCAAACTGCCTGCCAGAACACCATTGCTCGGGATAGCGCCCATCGCCTGATTTGACTTCAGCCTTCATACCCAGACGTTTCAGGTTTTCATAAACCCGGCTAAGGCGCTTTTTGTCGATATCAACAGCCAAAACCTTAGCCTCTGGAGCGGCTTCCAGGATGTGAGTTGTTTTCCCTCCCGGGGCCGCACATAAATCCAGAATATCCTCGCCATTCTGCGGATTCAGCAACGCCACGCAACCCTGAGCTGATGCATCCTGTACGGTAACCCAACCGTCAGCGAAGCCGGGTAGCACAGCAACTGGTACTGGTGTTTCCAGCCTGATGGCATCAGGGTAGTTATGGTGAGTAAACCCATTCATACCTGCTTTTTGGAGTAGTTCAAGCCACGCATCACGCTGATGAAAGCGACGGTTTACCCGTAGCCACATCGGTGGGCGGTGGTTATTTGCTTCAACAATGCTTTCCCACTGCTGCGGCCAGGCCTGACGCAGACGGTTAAGCAGCCACTCAGGATGCCAGTAACGGGCTTCATGCTGCTGTAGTTCCGCCGTCAGGCTATCACTCTGGCGTTGGAATTGCCGTAATACGCCGTTAATGACCCCTTTAAACTGTTGTCGTTTAAGTACACTCGCACCCTCAACTGTCTCAGCGAGTGCGGCATGTGCGGGGATCCGGGTGTGAATTAACTGGTAAAGACCAACGGCGATCAGATAATGGATGACTTTATGCTTGCCTTGCAACGGGCGGGACATCAACTGGCTGATCAGCCACTCCAGTTCTGGCAATGTACGCAGGGTACCAAAGCACAGTTCTTGTAAGAGTGATTTGTCTTTGTCAGAAACACGTTCCTGAAGCGGTGGCAGAACATCACTAAGTGACAATTTCTGCTCCATAACCTGGTCTATTGCCTGTGCTGCCAGGCTGCGTAAGTTTTGAGATCGTTTCATTGCTACAGTCTGGTTTTCCAGCCGTCAGAAATAAAAAGGCCCGGACAAGTCCGGGCTGTGAATAAGATGCTTATCAGGCAAGGGTAGTCCCTGGGGTGAACCATTCTTTCCTTGAATTGAGAATATCCTGGGCCGACATCGGCTTTTTACCGGCGGGCTGCAATATCTCTATGTTCAGAATGCCTTGCTGTGTAGCAACCTGAATACCGTGTTTATCTGCTGCAACGACAGTCCCGGGGTGTTCATTAACCTGAGTCTCAATGACTGATGCCTGCCAGACTTTTACCGGTTGTTCATCAATCATTAAAAAACTTACAGGCCAGGGATTAAATGCACGAATGCAGCGCTCAAGTTGGGCTGCCGGTAATGACCAGTCAAGCCGGGCTTCTTCTTTACTGAGCTTTTCAGCGTAGGTAACCAGGGCTTCGTCTTGTTTTTCTGGTGTAATACCCGACACGGCCAACTGATCAAGCGTGTATAACAGCCCATCAGGTCCAATGGCAGCAAGCTTGTCATACAAGGTGGCGCTGGTGTCTTCGGAAGTAATCGGACAGGCTATCTTGTGCAGCATATCGCCGGTATCAAGACCTTTATCCATTTGCATGATGGTTACGCCAGTCTGCTCATCTCCGGCCCATAATGCGCGCTGAATCGGCGCAGCGCCACGCCAGCGAGGAAGCAGGGAACCATGTACATTAATGCAGCCCAAACGAGGCATGGATAATACAGCTGCTGGTAGCAGCAGGCCATAAGCAACCACGACCATCACATCTGCATTACACTGGGCAACTAATGCCTGGTTTTCCTGTGGACGCAGGCTGGCTGGTTGATAGACAGGGATCTCATGCTCCTGAGCCAGTGTTTTTACTGGGCCTGCCATTAGTTTTTTCCCGCGCCCGGCAGGGCGATCGGGTTGTGTAAAAACAGCAACCACTTCATGCTCTGAAGCTATCAGCGCATCCAGATGGCGTGCTGCGAAATCAGGTGTTCCGGCGAAAATAATACGAAGAGAATTTGCCACGTGGTTTTTAGCTCCGTGCAGTTACGCTTCGCGCGCACTCAGTCTTGACATTTTTTCAAGCTTCTGACGAATACGTTGGCGTTTCAGTGGGGACAGGTAATCAACAAATAATTTGCCTACCAGGTGATCCATTTCATGTTGAATACAAATGGCAAGCAGACCATCCGTTTCCAGCTCAAAGGCCTGGCCGTCACGGTTTAATGCACGTACTTTGACTGTTTCAGCACGAGGAACCAAAGCCCGCTGCTCGGGAATAGAAAGGCAGCCTTCTTCAATTCCGGTATCACCACTTTTTTCCAGTAGTTCAGGGTTAATCAGAACTAACTGTTCATCGCGGTTTTCCGAAACATCAATGACAATGATACGCTGATGAATATCTACTTGTGTTGCAGCCAGGCCAATGCCTTCTTCTGCGTACATGGTCTCGAACATATCATCGACGATACGCTGAATTTCTGCATTAACCTCTTTGACCGGTTCAGCGATAGTGCGAAGTCGCTCGTCCGGGAAATGTAAAATCTGCAATACTGACATATTTATCCAGAGCTGTGTTCAAAAGTTAAACGGATACTTCCTTCCTATTCTAGACATTTCCGAGCCCGATTGACAGTATCCCTCGTCAATCACAGAAATTGCTGAGGTTGCAGGAATGAGTTTGTCGGAAACGGAAATCTGGCTGCGATTAATGAATGTTTCGTCAGTGTATGGCGATATCGCGCATATGCTCTTTTGTCAGTTACGGGAAACCCCTTCCTGTACTCCTGCAATATTGCGTTCTGTCGGTTGTAGTGAAACCCAAATAAAACAGTTTTTTTCTCCCACTGCACAGCAAGTCACTCAGGCGCTGAACTGGCTTGATATCGAACATCATCATCTGTTGACCATCGCGGATGCAATGTACCCTACGCCATTAAAAGCCATTAATGATTTTCCGGTTGCGCTATTTGTTAAAGGCGATTTGTCGGTACTGAATACACCACAATTAGCTATAGTCGGAAGCCGCAGCCTTTCCTGGTACGGAGAGCATTGGTGCCGGCAATTTGCTTCATCTCTTGCCGAACGGCTAACAATTACCAGTGGGCTTGCGATTGGTATTGATGGCGTGGCGCATAATGCAGCACTTGAGGCAGGCGGAAAAACCGTTGCTGTTTTAGGGAATGGTTTAAATACAATCTACCCGCCTCGCCATCGTTCACTGGCAAAAGATATTCAGTCAAATGGGGGCGCGATTGTCTCTGAGTTTCCTTTATGGATCACGCCTAAGCCCGCTAATTTCCCACGGCGTAATCGAATTATTAGTGGGTTAAGTTACGGGGTTTTGGTGATTGAAGCGACGCTGAAAAGTGGTTCGTTGATTACAGCGCGTTGTGCGCTTGAACATGGGCGAGATGTTTTTGCGTTACCGGGCCCGTTAAGTAATCCAGGCAGTGAGGGTCCACACTGGTTGATTCAACAGGGTGCACAGCTGGTTTCTCAACCTGGCGATATTATTGATTCACTCGGTGAAACTGTCAGCGTATTAGCAAAACAGGCGTTGAAGTTAAATAATTCAGTGGATCATGCCATCCCTCCATTGCCATTTCCTGAGCTGTTGGCTAACGTAGGAGATGAGGTAACACCTGTTGACGTCGTCGCTGAACGTGCCGGCCAACCTGTGCCAGTGACCGTAGTCCAATTACTTGAGCTGGAGTTAGCAGGGTGGATCGCAGCTGTACCCGGCGGCTATGTCCGATTGAGGAGGGCATGCCATGTTCGACGTACTAATTTATCTGTTTGAAACATATATCCAGAATCAGGCTGAAGTTCAGGTTGATCAGGATAAATTAACCCGTGATTTAGCTGATGTAGGGTTTGATCGCGACGATATCTACAATGCATTATCCTGGCTGGAAAAACTGGCGGATTACCAGGATGGGTTAGTTGAGCCAATGCAGTTGGCGTCCGACCCTTTGTCTATGCGCATTTTCACGGATGAAGAAAGCCAGCGACTGGATTCCAGTTGCCGGGGGTTCTTGCTGTTCCTGGAACAAATACAGGTGCTAAACCTCGAGACACGTGAAATGGTGATTGAGCGTGTTATGGCATTGGATACAAGTGAGTTTGACCTTGAAGACCTGAAATGGGTCGTGTTGATGGTGTTGTTCAATCTGCCAGGTTGTGAAAACGCTTATCAACAGATGGAAGAACTTCTTTTTGAGGTAAATGAAGGTATGCTTCACTGATTATTCAGTGAAGTGTAAGTGATATGGCAAAAGATGCACTCTTTTCAGTGCCTGAACAGTCGCCCTGCCCGAAGTGTGGGGCGCCGTTATTAATTCGTACCGGGAAGCATGGACCGTTTCTCGGTTGTTCTCAGTACCCTGGTTGTGACTACCTGCGTCCTTTAAAACCCTCATCAGATGGGCATATCGTTAAGGTGCTTGAAGGGCAACAGTGCCCTGTATGCCAGTCAGTCCTGGTGTTACGCCAGGGGCGTTTTGGAATGTTCATTGGTTGTAGCCAATATCCGGAATGTGGGCATACTGAACTTATCGATAAGCCTGATAATACGGCTATTTCTTGCCCTCAATGCAAGCAGGGGCACCTGGTGCAGCGGCGTTCTCGTTATGGGAAAACATTTCATGCCTGTAACCGCTTCCCCGAGTGCCAGTTTGCTGTAAATTTTACGCCTGTAGCAGGGGTGTGTGAGGAATGCCATTACCCCTTGTTAATTGAGAAGAAAACGGCACAAGGCGTTAAACGCTTCTGTGCCAGTAAACAATGTGGAAAGCCGGTAACGGTAGATAAAGAAAGTGAATAACAACCTGCAAAATAACGCGCTGAACGATATCGTTCGCGTTTTAGAAGAAGAAAATGTCATCGCCTACCCCACTGAAGCTGTATTTGGTGTGGGGTGTGATCCTGATAGTGAAACCGCAGTGATGCGCTTATTGGCGTTGAAGCAACGTCCTATTGATAAGGGGTT
This sequence comes from Mangrovibacter sp. MFB070, assembly GCF_000705335.1. Taxonomy (NCBI): domain Bacteria; kingdom Pseudomonadati; phylum Pseudomonadota; class Gammaproteobacteria; order Enterobacterales; family Enterobacteriaceae; genus Mangrovibacter; species Mangrovibacter sp. MFB070. The sequence goes on along the minus strand of NZ_JJMI01000038.1, from coordinate 2,730 downwards.
AATTCTTATCGCTGCAAATTTTGAACAATTACGCCCTTATATTGATGAATCTTCTCTGAGCCCTGAACAGCTCCAAAGTGTATTTGCGTGCTGGCCAGGTCCGGTCACTTTTGTCTTTCCTGCGAAACCGGATACACCCATATGGTTAACAGGGCGCTTTGATTCATTAGCTGTGCGTGTCACTAATCATCCACTGGTAGTAGATTTATGTCTCGCTTTCGGTAAACCGTTAGTTTCGACAAGTGCTAATTTGAGTGGGTTACCGCCGTGCCGTACCACTGAAGAAGTTCGTGCTCAATTTGGTGATGGCTTTCCTGTGGTTGATGGCTTAACAGGTGGAAGGCAAAATCCATCTGAAATCAGAGACGCATTAACTGGCAAACTCTTTCGGCAAGGATAATTATGGAAACATTCGCTGTCTTTGGTAACCCTATTGCGCATAGCAAATCCCCTCAAATACATGCCTGGTTCTCTGAAGAAACGGGGATTGTTCACCCTTATGGGTATGTTCTGGCTCCCGTTGATGGTTTTAAAGAATCTATTGGCGCTTTTTTTGCGAATGGGGGAAGGGGGGCGAATGTTACGGTGCCGTTTAAAGAACAGGCGTTTGAGTTTGCTGACACACTAACGCAAAGAGCAACATTGGCCGGGGCAGTGAATACGCTAAAACTGTTGGACGATGGACAGGTGCTGGGTGATAACACGGATGGTGTTGGGCTTGTCAGTGACTTACAACGGTTGGGGTTTTTGCCTTCCGGAGCACGTATTTTGTTGCTGGGTGCAGGAGGGGCGTCCAGAGGCGTCATTCTGCCCTTGTTAGCACAAACATGCGATATTGTAATTGCCAACCGGACGTTTAATAAAGCTCAGTCATTGGCCGCGCATTTCTCCACTTACGGAAATGTGAGTGCCTGTGAGTATTCTGCGCTGGATGGTAAAGTTTTTGACCTCATTATCAATGCAACTTCCAGCGGCATCAGCGGCGATATTCCTCCGCTCCCGGTTTCACTACTGCATCATAATATCAGTTGTTATGACATGTTTTATCAGGCCGGGCCTACGCCTTTTTTAATGTGGGCAATGCAGCACCATGTTCAGCAACTTGCAGATGGGTTGGGTATGCTGGTTGGCCAGGCTGCTCATTCATTTATGCTTTGGCATGGTGTTTTACCAGAAACAGTCCCGGTGATTGAAAAGCTAAAACGAGTGTTGAGTGCATGAACCAGTCGATTCAGTTCCCGGACAGAGAGGAATGGCATGTTGAGCATCAGGCTGTTGTTTTTCCTGCGCTGGTGGGTGGTATGCAGGTCTTTTGCGCTATCAGCAAGCTGGTTTTAGCACAACGGTTTGGTGAGCATACTGCTGAAGAATACCTGAATCTATTCAGATCCCATCGCTGGGATCTGGAGGAAGAGGCTGAAGTATTGATCAATGCGCAACAGGAAGATGCTCAAGGTTGGTACTGGTTATCCTGAGCCAGGTACTCTGCTTTCCATTTTACATAGTTATCTGCAGAGTATTTCAGGCTTTGGATTTCGTCTGCAGATAGTGGGCGCACTTGTTTAACAGGGCTTCCAATATATAAAAATCCGCTTGCCAGTTTTTTCCCGGGTGGCACCAGGCTACCAGCACCAATCATGACATCATTACCAATTTCAGCACCATCAAGCAGGATGGAACCCATACCGACTAATACTCTGTCACCTATTTTACATCCGTGAAGCATTGCCTTGTGACCAATAGTTACGTCTTGCCCAATGATTAACGGGTAGCCTTCAGGGTGTGAAGGTGATTTATGCGTGACATGTAAGACACTTCCGTCCTGGACATTTGTCCTGTCACCAATAGCAACGTAATTGACATCCCCGCGGATAGCGACAAGCGGCCAGATGCTGACATCATCTCCCAGTCTTACATCACCAATAAGCACACTGGAGGGATCGACCATGACCTGGCGCCCGGCTGAAGGATATAAATTCTGGTATTGACGGAAAACCTGGGGCATAGCTACCTCAATTCAATAGTCTGAAAGGTTAACTTTGACGATCAGAAAGGGAAATTCAAGGTGAAATGTACATAAAACAAACGTTGAAGTGCATGAATTCAGCAAAAAGGTTGAAAAACCCACACTTAGAAAAAAAGATCGAAAAAAGGCTTGTGCATCTGAGCGGGATCCCTATAATGCGCCTCCATCGACACGGCGGCACGCTTCACTGAGTGCAGTAAGCCGGGAAGATAAAGAGAAAAAATCCTGAAAAATTGGGTTGACTCTGAAAGAGGAAAGCGTAATATACGCCACCTCGCGACAGCAGGCAGAATGCCGGGTCGCACTGCTCTTTAACAATTTATCAGACAATCTGTGTGGGCACTCATAAGCACTGATATCTTAACGTCGAAAGACGCTAAAAATTATCAAGTCTTAAAGAGTGACTAACAGTTAATTCATTACGAATAAACAGTTTAATTCTTTGAGCATCAAACTTTAAATTGAAGAGTTTGATCATGGCTCAGATTGAACGCTGGCGGCAGGCCTAACACATGCAAGTCGAGCGGTAACAGGAAGAAGCTTGCTTCTTTGCTGACGAGCGGCGGACGGGTGAGTAATGTCTGGGAAACTGCCTGATGGAGGGGGATAACTACTGGAAACGGTAGCTAATACCGCATAACGTCGCAAGACCAAAGAGGGGGACCTTCGGGCCTCTTGCCATCGGATGTGCCCAGATGGGATTA
>NZ_JJMI01000037.1:0-2221 GCF_000705335.1 Mangrovibacter sp. MFB070 | reverse complement strand
GCCCATGACATGAAAGAAAAAACGCCCCATGGGTGTGCTGGTATCAATACTGTCGGTCAGACTGCGAAAGTTAACACCACGTTGCCGCAGCTCCTCAATCAATATAACCAGGTGGCGCATGCTGCGCCCTAACCTGTCGAGCTTCCACACCACCAGCGTGTCGCCGTTAGAAAGCATCCTGAGAAGTTTTTTTAACCCGGGCCGTTCTGATGTCTTCCCGCTGATTTTATCCTCAAAAATTAGCTCACATCCTGCACACTCGAGTGCATTTCGTTGTAATGCCGTGTTCTGGTCATTTGTTGACACCCTCACATAGCCTATCAGCACAAGTATTCCTCCCGGCAAAAGCCGAAAGCATGCCAAATAGCGGGCGAACGGTCATTCTCTTAAACCTTGGTTTGGGAAACATTGCTCTGGCTGGAGTGTGTACAGGTAGCCAGGCATTTGCAGGGTATATCACTATTCCAATGATTATCAGCGGAGCGAAAAAAAACTTAATCATCCAATGGGGGCTAACAACAACAAATACAGCAGGCTCTGGGAGTGCATATACAACGACATTACCTGTCGCCTTTCCAAATTATTTTGCCCAGGTGGTTTTATCTCACGATGATACGACATCAACAGCCGTTGGATTCGGTTCTGGAACTCCGGCAACCCTTTCAACTTTTACAACAAGGGCAAATAAAATTACCCAATCAGGAACAACTATTACCGGCTCGTCTGCAAACGTTTCATTTCGTTACATCGCAATAGGATATTAATATGGCTATTTTCTTTTCAGCTAAATCTAATGGCTTCTATGCTGATAATTTCAAAAATGAATATGATAATTCAGGTACCTGGCCTGAAGATGCCGTTCAAATTAGCGATGAAACATGGCAAGCATACTTAACAACCCCTCCACAAGGAAAGCAACTAGGTTCTGACTCATCTGGAGGTCCTGCCTGGGTTGATATTCCACCACTTAGTCAAGCAGAACTGATTGCAGCGGCAGAATCTGAGAAAAGCAATAAAATCAATGATGCTAACGACTACATCAACAGTATGCAGTGGCCTTCAAAATTAGCTCTTGGGCGTCTGAGTGATAGTGATAAAGCGCTGTTTAATGAATGGCTGGATTATCTTGATGCACTGAATGCCGTAGACACTTCAACTGCACCAGATATTACCTGGCCGACGGAGCCAGGCTCATCCAGTTAACTTGAAGACTCAGGAGCATCAGGCCAGACAAAGGCATTATAGCTGGCTTCATCTGTTATTGAGCTGAAGTCCAGCGCCTGGAGTTCATTGATATAACTTATCCATGCTGTAAGTGATACTTTGTCATCATCACTGATAGTGCCCAGCAACAATTCTGTCTGCCATATCGATATTTCGCTTTTTGCAGAAGTAATGAGGTTAGCCTGATTTTCTTTTGCTTCGGTGATAAGCTCATCTGTTGTTGGTGCTGGTATATCAACCCACGCCGGTTCACCTGATGAGTCAGCGCCAAGTTGTTTTCCCTCGGTGGGCGTGTCAAGAAACGTCTGCCATGCAACATCAGTAATTTCTACTGCATCATCAGGCCATGAACCTGCCACATCGTAAGATTTCTTTAACGAATCATCAAAGAAACCAAGTTTTGAAGGTGAAAAATATTTAGTCATTTTAATAACCTGTCGCTTCCCAGTATACGGTAACTGTCCCGGCAGTTGGTGAACTGCCTGAATTTGAAGAAATGGACATTCCCCTTAAAACAGCACCAGTTGTGGATAACGCGGTTGGCCTGCAAGTTTCACATGTACCCCCCGCCACATCAGTAAGAACTGATGCCTGCAGGCTCACAGCCGCATTGGGAAATGTTGTTGGAAATGTGATTGACGTATTACCCTCAACAGCGTTCTGTGAAACGGTGAGCGATATGGTTGTCGTGCCCCATTGCTTGATTAAATTACGCTTCACGCCATTAATTATCATTGGCGTTGAAATGTACCCGCCCGTTCCCAGAGATCCAGAGCACACCCCCGCGAGAGCGATATCTCCCAAACCAAGGTTTAAGAGAATGACCGTTCGCCCGCTATTTGGCATGCTTTCGGCTTTTGCCGGGAGGAATACTTGTGCTGATAGGCTATGTGAGGGTGTCAACAAATGACCAGAACACGGCATTACAACGAAATGCACTCGAGTGTGCAGGATGTGAGCTAATTTTTGAGGATAAAATCAGCGGGAAGACATCAGA
>NZ_JJMI01000036.1:0-223 GCF_000705335.1 Mangrovibacter sp. MFB070 | reverse complement strand
AGGATATCGCGGCCGCGTCTTCAGAGGGGGATAGCATGACCTCACGCCTTCTATAAAAGCCCTCCCTTAGTCTTTTGATTATCCCATGACATTACACTTATTGTGAGGGGGTTATTTGACCGGACAGCTCTAGGGTTCGCAATGCTCCTCACAATATATCAAAGCCACCAAACATCCGGCCATCTATTCCGCTCTTCTCATGTTGGTTGTGAATATGTAATGC
>NZ_JJMI01000035.1:0-240741 GCF_000705335.1 Mangrovibacter sp. MFB070 | reverse complement strand
GAACGTGTTAAGGGGCCCGCCCCTTAACAATCCGGTTTTTCGCGGGCGACCGGTGCTGCGCACTGCGTTCACCTCCGGGCAGTCAGCCTGCGGCCGGCTCGACTCGGCATCCATGCCTCGGTTCGCCTTATTCCGCCGTCCGGGCGGAATAACCTTGTCTTCCTTTCTGCGGTTCACCGGTCTTACGCGAACAGGCCCTCGCTGCAGGTAGCGGGTTGTTTGTGTTGTGCTGAGTGGCTGGGGGATTTGTGCCTGGTATGCCTTTTTGATGTTTTTTGCTGAGATATTACAGGCTGCTGCGAAATTTAATGTCGCTAGTGCGGTCTCTGTTGGGAAGTGGATGGAGGTGTTCCGCGAACATGGAGAGGAAGGGCTTCGTTCTTTTCGTATGGGCAAAAAAGGCACTTTTATAGCACCTGGTAAGATGAGCAGAAAAAGCAGCAGTAAGTGACGAAGTGTGATTGGCGCAAACCAAGCATAATCATTCGAAATATGAAAGACGATAATCTGGTGTATAGCGGTTGCTATACATTTTTATTGTGCTACGCTGTAAAGCAAATGCTATACGGGGGTATCTCATGAAATCAGATGTTCAACTTAACCTCAGAGCCAAGGAATCCCAGCGAGCACTCATTGATGCTGCTGCTGAAATCCTTCATAAATCACGTACAGATTTCATTCTGGAAATAGCCTGTAAGGCTGCCGAGGATGTTATCCTCGATCGCCGCGTCTTTAATTTTAACGATGAGCAATACGCAGAGTTCATCGATATGATTGATGCACCGGTCGCAGATGATCCCGTTATCGAAAAACTGCTGGCAAGGAAACCTCAGTGGGACGTGTAACAGCACCAGAACCTTTATCCGCTTTTCATCAGGTAACGGAGTTTGTCAGCGGCGAAGCAGTGCTCGATGACTGGTTAAAGCAGAGGGGCCTCAGAAATCAGGCTCTCGGAGCGGCCCGAACGTTTGTAGTTTGTGAGAAGGACACTAAACAAATAGCCGGGTTTTACTCTCTGGCCACCGGGAGCGTCAACCATACAGAAGCGACAGGCAGCCTTCGGCGTAACATGCCTGATCCCATTCCTGTCATTATCCTTGCCCGCCTGGCTGTCGATGTCTCATTCCGTGGAAAAGGGCTTGGTGCTGATTTACTGCATGACGCAGTGCTTCGTTGTTATCGAGTAGCCGAGAATATTGGTGTGCGTGCAATCATGGTTCACGCGCTTACGGAAGAAGCCAAAAACTTCTATATTCACCATGGTTTCAAACCATCACAAACTCAGCAGCGGACATTGTTTCTGAAACTCCCTCAATAGGAGGTGAAGACCAATATGGCCGTATTGCTACGAGTAGCGGGGCTTTTTGTGTTGTTGTTTCTGTTCACTTGCAGTGTAGTTGTTTCCGTTCACTTGAAGTGATGGGGCTAATGTGGCTTCACAGCCAGTGAACGGGCGAAGGGGGCTTGCCCCCTTTGCAATCCCCGTTTTCGCGGGCGACCGGTGCTGCGCACTGCGTTCACCTCCGGGCAGTCAGCCTGCGGCCGGCTCGACTCGGCATCCATGCCTCGGTTCGCCTTATTCCGCCGTCCGGGCGGAATAACCTTGTCTTCCTTTCTGCGGTTCACCGGTCTTACGCGAACAGGCCTCGCTGCAAGTAGCGGGGTTTTTTGTGTTGTGCTGAGTGGCTGTAAGTTCTGTGTCTGGTCTGTCTTTTTGATGTTTTTTGCTGAGATATTACAAACGGGTGTGGGGTGTGGCCTCTAAATCGTTGAGGCGTGCCTGGCGGGCCGGGGCTGCCTGCAGGACGCAGGCAGAGCGACGGGAGGCAGGAAGCCGACTCGGAGCGGTACCCGAACAGGCCGCCGGGGTAAGCCGAATGTCCGCGCAGCGGCGATTTTGCCGGCCACAAAAGGGGGGGCAGGGGGCCAGTGCCCCCTGCGGGCGCCGGGCGTTGCGGGTGAGAGAAAGCAGAGTGATGGACACGGCGCGCAATTTGCGCAGTACTGGCAGAGTGGATTTCGTTCCCCTGGGCTGCACTTCCATAACACCATCACGCACTACAACGGTGCGCCCTGGTAGCTCGGCGGCAATGAATGCAATATGTACAAAATTATAAAAAAGAGTGTAAAAACATATCATTAAAGAAAAACCCTGCTAACTGGCATTACTTTTGCTTTAGTCGGGTTGCATGGCCTCGCCCCGTTATGGGCCTGGCAGGCAGCGTCGCCGTTCATGCCGTTGTACCTCCACGCTGGCGTCTTTGTAAGGCGCAGTGAAACTAACAGAATTCAGGCAAAGAAGCCCCGCAGCTCAATGAGCTGGCGGGGCTTTTTTTATGCCTTTGGAGTGACAAATATGAGTAAATTTAAGCAGTGGTTCCAGGGGCCACAAGACATTACTGAAGCCGAAGCGGTGGAAGATTACGCCGTTGGCCGGGTGCCAAAGCACTACCGCTGGCCAATACCTGCCATTATTTTGGTGTTGTTGGGTAACTCAACCGCCATGTTCTGGTTCAGCCTTGGAGCAGACATGAGCAACCTGGTGGGCTGGCCCACTATGCTACTGCCGATTGGTTATATGGTGGTGTTCGCAACCATTATTGGTTCCTGCATCATGAAACTGGCGAGCAAAGAAGGGTTGTCACTGAACCTGATGACCCGGGGCCTCGGTTTTGGGTATATGGGCTCCGCGTTTACCTCGGCCATTTATGCCATCAACTTCATTTTCTACTTCCTGTTTGAAGGCACCATTGTTTCCCATGCCATCGCTAACTACTCCGGGGTGGAAGTGAATTCACTGGCTGGTGTGATGATCTTTGCCTGCACAGGCCTGGTGGCAATTTGGTTTGTGTGGAAAGGCATGTCATCAATGCAGTTCTTGCAAACCTGGGGCGTGCCCATTTTTATTCTGCTGTTCGGGTTTTGTATCTACCAGTTGACTCATCATTACGATGCCGTCGGGCTATCAGGCTGGCATGCCAGTGGTGAAGTGAACAGCACATCGTTGTGGCTGGTTATGAATATGGCTAATGGGCAGATTGTTTTCCAGGGTTTGATGGCAACGGACTATGGCCGCTTTGCGAAACCAGGTGTGACTCATAAAGGCACTGCGGGCATCATGCTGGGGATGCTGCTGCCTATTGTGGTGGTAATGCTGTTTGGTGCGTTTCTGGCATACACGCTGATGCCGCATATCGACAACCCCAACCCGTTCTCGCTCGCAATGGACCCGGGTTTTGTGTTCCCGTTCATCCTGGCACTGGTTGGTGTGGTGTTTGCGGTGATTACGCAAATTCGTATTAACGTGCTGAACCTGTATTCCGGCTCAATAGCCCTGTCCAATACCATGGATATGGCATTTAACTACCGCCCGGGTCGCCAGTGGTGGATGCTGCTGGTCTGGTTGCTTGGTGTGGTGTTCTATATCTGCAATATTTTGCAGTATACCGGCACGTTCTTGTCTATTACCGGTATTTTAACGAATACCTGGGTGTTTATTATTCTGGCGGATTACCTGGTTTGCCGTAAATTACTGAACCTTGCTCCCTCCGATTTTGTGGAATACCGCAAAGAGTACCTGCACTCATGGAACCCGGCCGGTGTGTTCGCGTTGCTGATTGCCGTGGCAATTGGCGCCGCCGGTATTCTGGGCGCTTACCCAATGTATTACGCCTCGTTTATCTCCATGCTGGTTGGCCCGGTGTTGCATGTTGTGTTCAGCGTGGCAACCCGTGGCCGCTACTACTTCACGCAATTCCCGCAGGATGTGGTAACCAACTGGTCTCCTTCACAATCCAGCCTGTGCCCGGCTCCCAATAAACAGTCTGCTACGGAGATGAACTAATGACAGTCAAGGTTGCAGCGATTCAGTTTGAACCAACGATGTTTCGCCAGGAAGAAAATATTCAGGCGTTGCTGGCTTTATGTGAACAGGCCGCGGAGCAGGGCGCGAAACTGCTGGTTATGCCAGAGATGGGGGTAAGTGGTTACTGCTGGCAAAACCGTGAAGAAATCGCCCCTTATGTGGACACCATTCCTGGTAATACAACCCGGCGCTTTGCCGCGCTGGCGGCACGTTATGACTGTTACCTGGTGCTGGGTATGCCAGAAGTGGATGTCGAAACCGGGTTGTACTACAACTCGGCGGCGCTGATTGGCCCGTCAGGAGTGGTTGGCACTCACCGTAAAACTCACCCGTATATTTCTGAGCCGAAGTGGGCGGCCAATGGCGACAAAGGGCATGCAGTATTTGAAACCCCTGTCGGGCGCATTGCCATGCTGATTTGCATGGATATCCATTTTATTGAAACAGCCCGCCTGGCCGGGGTGCAGAATGCAGATGTTATCTGCCATATCAGCAACTGGCTGGCGGAGCGGACACCGGCGCCGTACTGGATCAACCGGGCCTGGGAAAATGACTGTTACCTGATTGAAAGCAACCGTTGGGGGCTGGAGCGCGGTGTGCAGTTTAGCGGCGGCAGTTGCGTGATAAACCCGGATGGCGGTATTCAGGCCAGTACCGACAGTGGCGACGGCATCGTGCTGGGTGAGATAACGCTGGGGCGTGGCGAGAAAGCGCCTCGTGTCTGCCAGCGCCGCCCGGAAAAGTACCTGGAATTGATGAATGACAGTTATACCTGGAACCCTCTGGACTTTTTCAACCTTTACCAGCGTTCTCCGCTGCCAGCCGGGAAAGTCTCTGAAATTGCTGTCGGGCAGTTTACCCCGCAACATTATGTGCAACAGAACCTGGCACATATCCGCCACCTGGCGACTGCGGCACAGAGAAAAGGGGCTGAAGTCATCGTGTTTCCTGAGTTTTCACTCTCGGGGTCATACCAGGGGGCTGCGCAGGCATTGCACCTGCCCGGGGCTGAAGTAACGGCACTGGTTCAACTGGCTGTCAGCCTGAAAATGACACTGGTAGCCGGGTTGGTTGAAGCTGATGCCGGGCAATGCTTCAACACCGCGGTTGCGGTTGGCCCGGCGGGTATTCTGGGCGCTTACCGCAAAATCCACCTCAGCGAAGCTGATAAAGCCTGGGCAATACCCGGTGATAAATGGGTGACGGTGGATATCCCCTGTGGAAGGATGGGGTTACTGATTGGTGAAGATATCACTTTCCCGGAAGCCGGGCGTATTCTGGCTCTGCGGGGCTGCGACCTGCTTGCCTGCCCGGCGGCAATGGGGGAGCCAGTACCTGGTGCTCACCCTGGTTCAGAGATACCACACAATTACCCCATCCCGTGCGGCGCCGATAAATATCACTGGCTGGTTCCGCGCGTGCGTGCCGGGGAAAATAACTGTTACCTGGCCTGGGCGAACAGTTACCAGCCCGGTAAATCTCTGGGACTGAGTGGTATTTTCGGCCCGGATACCTTTGCATTCCCACGCCATGAAAGCCTGTTGCTGGATGAGCAGGGGCTGGTAACCTTAACTATGGATACCAGCAACCTGGATACGCCTTACCCCACCAATGTGGTCAGGCGCAAAGACCTGGTTGCGATGCGCCAGACAAATGGCTACCTGCCACTGATTAAAGCCAGGCAGGAACCGCTGTAAGCGGGTGTTACCCTGGGCCGTTGGGCGCTATGCCCCGGCCTGTTTTTACCCGGAGGATTCGTGATTTCAACCCCCGATTCATTGAAAGCAGAAGAGAAAAAAACCGTTGTGCCGGTAGGGATCCTTTATTCCCTTTCCGGGCATTACGGTGTTATCGGGCGTGAGATGCTTAATGGCATTCTGCTGGCAATAGAAGAGGCGAATGCGTCGCCTGACTACAATTTTACCCTGGCTCCGGTGGTACTTAACCCGGCCGGTTCGCTGGAAAAATACGCGGAGTACTGCCGTGAATTATTGCACCGCCATGGTGTGAAACACATTGTGGGGTGCTATACCTCGGCATCACGCAAGCAGATCCTGCCACTGATTGAAAGTGCCGATGCGTTGTTATGGCATTCAGCACGCTATGAAGGCTTCGAAAGCAGCAACAATGTGATGTACCTTGGTGCCGCACCTAACCAGCACGTTATCCCGATGATTAAATATGTGCTGGAGCAATATGAGCCCAAAATTTACCACGTTGGCTCCAATTACGTATGGTCATGGGAAATTGACCGTATCACCCGCGAGGCAATAGAGCCTGTGGGAGGCGAACTGGTGGCAAGCCGCTTGCTGGCGCTGGGTGAAACCGATGTTCAGGCAGTGATTGATGACATCATTGAAAAACGCCCGCCAGTGGTACTGGTTACCCTGGTGGGAGTTACCGCGTACCGTTTCTACCAGGCATGGCACGCTGCGGCAACAGAGCATGCCTGGCTGCGTTCGCCGGAACGTGTGAAACTGAGCCTCACACTCTGTGAACCTGAAGTGGATATCGTGGGCAGCGCCGCACTGGAAGGTTACCTGGTATCTGCCGTTTATTTCCAGAGTATTGAGCGCGAAGAAAACCAGCGCTTTTTGCAACGTTACCGTGAGCGTTTTGGTGAGCACAGCTCGCCTTCCGTGGATTCAGAAGCGGCCTGGCTGAGTGGGCATTTTCTGGCGCGGGCCATTGCCCGGGCACATTCTGCCGATGTTGCTGATGTACGCCAGGCTGTGTATCAGGACGTAATTGAAGGGCCTGGCGGGTGTACCCGAATTGACCCGGAAAATAACCATGCCTGGCTAACGCCCCGCCTTGCTCGCTGCGGTGCTGATGGCCGTTTTCAGATCTTGTGGCAGGCGCCTGAGCCCGTGAAACCAGACCCATGGTTAACCTGGGTTGACCTGAATGAACTGGTGGAGAACCCGTCTTCGCTGGAGCAGGAGGGCGGATGAGAAAAAATACCTGGCGAGTGCGTGGGTTGTCTCTCGGGCTGGTAGGGTGTGATGAGCAAACAGCACAGAACCTTGAGCAACAGTGCCTGCGTTTGGGTATGAAAACCCGGCGTTTGGCGGCATTTTCCCTTGAAAACGATAGCACGCAAGTTGATGCACTGATTTTTGACAGTGATAACCCGGATGTGAACGGTGGCGACGCTTTGTCCTGGCCTGCGTTGCCCCGAATCGCACTGCTTGGCAACGAAACGCCATCCCGCCTGCAGTGGGTTATTGCCCAGGGGATTGACGGGCATATGCGTAAACCCGTGCGTTACGACGGGCTACTGACGGCGGTTTCCCTGGCGCTGCATAACTGGCAAAACCGCCAGTCTCTTGAAGCCAGTATTCAAAAAATGGAAGAGCGCCTTAAAGCCCGGCGCTTTGTTTTTTCTGCACAACTGTTACTTATGCGCCATTTTGCGCTGGATGAAAACTCGGCTTACAGCAGGTTAAGAACCCTGGCAATGGAGCAGCAAAAAACAGTTGAGCAATTCAGTATTGAGTTGGTCAGCCAGCCCGAAATACAGTTAGGCGCATTGAATGGGAAATAGCTGAACAGGCACAGGTTCACCGCAAGGAAAACCTGAGCCATCCAGCCAGAAACATAGCACTGTTACCAGAACAATAAGCCAGACCGGCTGCCCGTATTGTTAAAGTGAGCGATGCTGTTAAGTGCGCGGTGTTTTGAGACATTTACTGTGAGGCAACTGCGCCACCCAGGGGTATTCCCTGCCAGGTTCCTGGTAAATCGGCAACAAACACAGCCCAGCTGTTTCGGTCATCAGGAAGAGGGACTTTCTCCGGGATATATAACTTTCTGTCTTTACTTATAAATGTGCCGTCGGGCCGGTTCAGCCGTGGGTCTTCTACCAGTGTCCGGTACTGGCCGGAAGGGGAATAGACGGAGATGACGTGGCGCGCAGTTTCTGAAAAGTAGACATTGCCCTGCGAGTCCATACAGCACCCACCAGAGAAATTGTTATCGAAGACTTTTTCAACTTTTGCGGCCAGTTGTGCATCTGATAACGATTCATCGCGCAAAAAACGCGTTTCTGCACGGTACAATGGCCCGGTAGGGGATGCCCAGTACAACCATTTACCATCCTGTGTAATTTCAATAAGGTCACTTTGAGGCGGGTTAAATGATTTCCCTCCCTTGATGTGGTCAAGAATGGATGGCGGTTTTTTGTCCGATGCCCTGACGACGGCCATGCCTGACAGGCGGCGCAGTGTTTTCCCGGTTTGTAAATCATGGATAATAATCGCCCCGACCCCGGAATCGGAAATATAGAGCACAGACTGATGCAGCCTGAGATCATTCATTTGTGCGCCAGGCGGAAGGATCGTGTTATCAAAACGAATGATGTTGATAATTTCACCGGTATCAGGTTCGAGCCGGATAATTTTCTGCGCGCCAGGCTGGAGAGTTGCTTCTTGCGCAGAAAAAACACCTGGATTCAGTGAACCCTGGTCAACGCACCAGACCGTGTCATCATCAAAAATATGGACCGAGTTCAGGTAGACAAAAGCGTTCGCGGCATCTTTGCCTGGTTGCCATTCATTCCACTGGTTGCCCGGGAAAGGCTTTAATGAACCGTCTTTCTCTTGCCTTACCAGGGAAGGTGTACTTTTATTTCTCGCGTAACGTGGAGCACCAAGAAAAACCTGGTTTTTACTGGTTAGTGCAACCTGGTTCACCATCCACGGCGAGCGTATGAAAATTTTCATATTGAGCGTAGCTGGTGCTTTGGCAAAACTAAGTGGTGATTTAAGAAGTGTGAGTGCACTCAATCCAATCAAAAACTGCCTTCGTGTTGCTGTCATTGCGTAATCTCATATCAATTTTAACGCTGCCTGGTTGCCAGTGAATTAGCCACTTTCCAGGCCCGCCGCAGCTGTATTTAACGCTTTTATTCGGGAATCACTGTGCCATAACCGCCCGTTTAATCCGGTGGATTAGTGCTATTTCACTGTTCTGGCGCTACTGCAGGTGTGTCGGGTTCTGTTATCACTTCTGTTGATAATGTGTATAAGCAAAGTGGCGTTTTTTAAATAAATGGCACCGTCTATGATGGGGCTCAGTAAAAAGAAAGCTAATCCCCGGTGCTCAATTACCGCTTTTATCAGCTTTTGCCTGGTACATACCAACATCAGAGGCGTTTTGCTTTTTTCCCTTGCTACACCTTGTGATACCGGGTGAGCCATCCAAGAAAAATACGCGACAGAGGTTTATTCCATGGATTTTCATCAATCAGTCAAACCCATTCTTTTCGTGCTGACCAGCCACCGTGGTACAGGTGATTCAGGGTTCTATTTGCCTGAATTAACCCACCCGTTGCATGTACTGGAACAGGCAGGGATCCCAACAGAGTTCGCATCCCCTGAAGGTGGTTTACCGCCGGTATATGGCGTGGAATTAGATGATCCTGTTAATGCACGCTACTGGCAGGACAGTGCTTTTCAGCAAAAACTAAAAAATACACTGGTTTTGTCTGAAGTTGATCGCCAGCAGTACAGCGGAATTATGTATGTTGGCGGGCATGGCACTATGTGGGATTTCCCGACAGATGCAACCATAATTAGCCTGACCCGCGACATGTTCGAGAATAACCAGGTTGTTGCTGCAGTGTGCCATGGCCCGGCTGCATTAGTTAATGTGCAACTCAGTAATGGCAACTGGCTGGTTGATGGAAAACGCGTTGCGGCTTTCACTAACACTGAAGAACAGGCCGTGGGGATGACTCAGGCGGTACCATTCTTACTGGAAACTGCACTCAAAGAACATGGCGCGCAGCATGAAAAAGCAGGCGACTGGCAGAGCCAGGTAGTTGTTGATGGCAATTTGATCACTGGTCAGAACCCTCAGTCAGCAACTGGCGTGGGTGAAGCAATTCGTAACCAGTTGCTGAATAAAGCATCACAGGCATGATTATGAAGAAAAGCGTACTGTTACTTTCAGCGTTGCTGGTTGTCAGTTCTGGTGCAGACGCGGCCCGGATACTGGTTGTGCTTTCCGATAGCAATACACTGCAACTGCGTGATGGACGTACACATCCCACAGGCTTTTACCTGAACGAATTAATGCAGCCAGTGAAGATGTTTATTGATGCCGGTGACACAGTGACCTTTGCAACACCGCTGGGAAAAGCACCCACGATGGACCCGCAATCTGTCAATGCTCAGGATTTTGGTGGTAGCCAGGCGTCGCTGGAAACCCACATGAAGTTGCTGGAAAAATTGCAACTCACCAGCCCTCTGCATTCGCCGGTAATCAGTCTTTCCCGTGTTGAACAGATTGGCTACAACCAGTTCGATGCAGTGTTTGTTCCCGGTGGGCATGCGCCAATGCAGGATCTGTCTGTCAGCCCGGAAATGGGTAAATTGCTTAAGGCGTTCCACCAGGCAGGCAAACCTACCGCACTGGTATGTCATGGCCCGATTGCACTGATATCAGCCTTGCCAGATGCAACTGACTACACCCGGAAGCTTGAACAGAATTCAGCAACGAAAGCGTCTGGCTGGATTTATGCCGGATACCGGCTTACTGCATTCTCGGACCGCGAAGAAGCGGCAAGTAAAGGTATTTTTGCTGGTGGACAGTTGAAATTTACCCCACAGGAAGCGTTAACCGGCGCTGGCGCAGAATATCAGGCAGCGCCAGAGAAATGGCAGAGCCATGTAGTTGAAGACCGTGAATTAATCACCGGGCAAAACCCGGCTTCAGCAAGTGCTGTTGGTGCTGCATTACTCAAACGCCTGGCAAACACACACTAACGAACTGTAACTGGGCCACTTCGGCCCGGGGTAGCTCCGCCTGTGAGGTTTAAATCATGCCCCAGTATGCCTTAACACTGGGGTAAGTCAGCTCAGGCAAACAGGGGAATTCATTGCCTGAACCGACACTCACCACCAGAGTGCCTGGCCAGAAAGTAACGCCGGGTAATTCATTGAGTAGCAGTGCTGCAAACAGCGCCGAAAAACAGGTGTAAAATAGGGCGCTGTATGCAGATTTATTCGCCTGTGAGCTATTTCCCCGGTAAAGCAGCTAAAGACCTGTTGCCTCAGACCAGAATGGTGTGGAACACGATTTCGCAAAAATCACGCAGCGGTTTGTCATCCTTCTCAACCCGCATTCGGAGCAATGCGCCTTCCCAACTGTTGAGAATAAATTGGGCAAGTTTGGCGGCAGGAAGGGGATTTGTGATTGCTCCTGACGCCTGAGCCTCTGCAATACAGGACTCAAATAGTTTACTCCACTCCGTGAAATTCACTGCCAGGGTATCGCGAATTGCCTCACTGTGATCGGCAACTTCAAGGCTCATGTTCCCCATCAGGCAGCCCCGGACAAAACCGGCTTCTGTGAACAATTTGATTCTTTGATCAAAATAGTTACTCAACCGCACCAGCGGGGGAACACTGGGATCTGCCAGCACTTCGCGCAAGGTGTGTAACCCCGACTTGAAGTAATAATCTACAACTTCCTGGCCAAAGACCTCTTTGCTTGCAAAGTGGTTATAAAAAGAGCCTTTAGGTACCTGAGCGGCATTGACAATCTCCTGGATACCCGTTGCTGAATAACCCGCTTCATGCAGCATTTTCACCCCGGCATTGAGCAGATTGCTCCGGGTAGCAACATTGGGTTTTGGCCCACGTTTGGCAGGTGTTGGTTGCGTATTCATTGCGTTATATACCCATAGTAAAAATGGCCAGTCACATTTCATTGCCTGCAGAACAGGCCTGCGGTCATTAAATAATTGTTTACCAGCTATTGTCTGGGCTGGTGCAGTGTTCTGGCCTGAGTAAAGTGCCGGAACGGAAACTGCCCCGCCGTTCAGATTAACCCTCTGTGTACCTTAAACGGTCTCAGAAGTGAGGTAATATAAACCATTTGGTCATTATTAGTCTGACCGACAAGTCTCTCTCCTGTCAAGCATGCTGAAAGACAATCTCAAGGCCGCCATTTCAAGTACAAAAAATCTACATTCTGGGTAGTTGACTTATTAAAGACGACCGGTCATATTAAAAAGAATCAGGGCAATACTGAGCCACCTGCTGCAATAACTGATGCTCCCGCGCTAAACCCTGGCGCTGACTTTAAATGAGGACCTTTGCATGTCTGCTTCATCACTTTTTACCCCTTTAAACCTTGGGCGCTACCGCCTGGAACATCGCGTTCTTATGGCTCCGCTTACTCGTATGCGTGCTGGAGAAGGGAATGTACCCAATGAACTGGCTCCGGAGTATTACAGCCAGCGCGCAACAAAAGGGGGGCTTATTTTTACTGAAGCCACTCAGGTTACTCCTTACGGCCAGGGGTATCCTTCAACACCTGGGATCCACTCTCAGGAACAAGTTGCAGGCTGGAAGAAGGTGACGGATGCAGTTCATGCGAAAGGCGGGCTGATTTTCATGCAACTGTGGCATGTCGGGCGTTCTTCGCATTCCAGTTTCCAGCCCGGTGGTGTGCTGCCGGTTGCGCCTTCAGCCATTGCCATTACCACTGAGAAGTCACTGACTCCTGAATGGCAGCAGGTACCGTATGAGGTTCCTCATGCGCTGGAGCTGAATGAAATACCCGGCATTATTGAAGCTTACCGCCAGGGGGCTCGTAATGCGCTTGCCGCAGGTTTTGACGGGGTGGAAGTTCATGGTGCAAATGGTTATCTGCTTGAGCAGTTCCTGCATGACCATTCGAATAAGCGCACTGACCTTTACGGCGGGTCTGTGGAAAACCGCGCAAGACTGCTCCTTGAGGTGACGCAGGCCGTTGCGGAGATCTGGGGGGCTGATCGCACCGGTGTTCGTTTGTCGCCATTCGGCACCTATAACGATGTAGGTGATTCAGACCCGATCGGCCTTTACAGCTATGTTCTGCCAGCGCTGAGTAAGCTGAATATTGCTTACTTGAGCATTATTGAAGCCCGTGGGGGCAGTGGAATGGAAATTGGTACCCCACAATCTGTTGATCAACTCCGCCCCTTCTGGCCTGGAACGCTGATCCTTGCTGGTGGATTTACAGGTGAAACCGCTGGTGAAGCGATTGAGGCGGGACGGGCAGATGCCATTGCGTTTGGCCGCCAGTTTATTGCTAACCCGGATCTCCCGGAGCGTATTCGGCAGGGATTACCGCTTAACCACTACGACCGCTCCACGTTTTATGGCGGTGGTGCTGAAGGCTATACAACGTACCCGAGATTTACTGACAAAGCCTGAGTTCAGGCGGGCTATTTTTATTCAGAAACAGGAGTGTAATATGAAAATCGCAGTTGTGGCTGCTACCGGGCGCGGTGGCAGCACCGCACTGGCTGAGCTCATCCGTCGCGGGCATGATGTTGTTGCTATTGCCCGCGATACCAGCAAATTCCCTGGTAATTTGCCTTCCACTGTGACCGTGGTAAAGGACGACCTGAGCGACATAGAGCGTCTTGCCGCTATTATTCGTGGTACAGATGCTGTTATCAGCGCCGTAGGTGCACCACGGGATAACGCTGGCGCGGATACCGATATCCTGGTCACGACTTCAGCACAGGTGATAGAGGCAGTCAGAAAAGCAGGGGTGCCCCGTTTGTTGGTGGTCGGTGGCTGCGGCTCGCTCTGGTACAAAGACGGGCTGAAAGTTGTCGATTCAGATGTCTGGCCGAAGTTCCTGGTGCCGATTGCTCTGTCGCATATGAAGCTACTAACGGCACTGAAAGCGTCAGCTGTTAACTGGACTTACATCAGCCCACCACTGATGATTGACCTTGGGGAACGTACCGGGCACTACCGTACCGGTAATGATGAACTGGTGATTGATGCACACGGGAAAAGCCAGATATCTTTCGAAGATTATGCGATTGCGCTGGTTGATGAGCTTGAAAACCCCAAACATGAACGCGCCCGTTTTAGCGTAGGTTCCTGATAGATCTTCACAACAGGCCAGCCGGTGTGAACCTGTATCTGCTGGTCTTTGTTCCTCATAAATGCAAGCAAGAGCACAAATAAAAATGTGCTCTTGTTTTGCTTGTCTGGTTTGTGTAGCAGCAGTACAGGCCTGAACAGGCGAGGAAGATAAAGAATGGGGGCTAATAGCCCCCAGAACAGTCAGTGCAAGTAACCGTAGATGACGGCTACCTGGTGGTAGTTATCACTACTTATTTTTTCGCTTTACGCGCTGCGGCTACCAGGCCATCAAGCCAGTCCTGGTGGCCATTGATCATTGGGTTTGGTTTGGTTGCATGTAAGTCAGCAGCCGGTTTCCCTTTTTGCGTTTCCTGCGTCAGGATACGCACGCGTCCCCCTTCCAGGTCTTCGACTAACCATGCGTGGTGCACATCCAGGCGGCTTTCAGTGCCTTCTTCGCCTGCCCAGCCATGCCAGGCCAGGCGGCCAGGTTGATTACCAGCTGGTGCAACACTTTCCTTGCATTGTGACTCTACCGGGAAGCCAAAGGTTTCGAAGTAAAAACGGTCGCCATTGCGCAGCTCTGGCCCTTTATTGTCGTAAAAGCGGACATTGGCAGAGTTGGTGTAGTAGGTTGGCCAGTGAGCCGGGGTCACCAGCAAAGGCCAGATATCGGCTGCACTCAGCCCGGCAACAATCACTTCATTAGACGCAAAGTTCTCGGTAAAGCCCGGGACAAAACCTTCTGGCCAAATAATCGCGTTCATCATTATGTCTTTACTCCTGAATTGTATTTCGCTGTGGCAATCCGGTAATAAGTACAGTGCAACAGGTAAATCTGTTTGCAGGCTGCATGCGGATGGCGCTCGGTGTTAGTTCGGGAGTAATAGTGCGTATTACTCTGTAATAAATCCAATTTTGATTTTTTATTTTTAATATAAACTGAATTGATATTATATAAAAAACATAGCGTTAAGCTGATTTTTGCTCACTGAGCAAAGGTGGGGATGTATGAAACCGGGTGTGGTCAGGCAGCGGATAAGTAAATAAGCTACCTGCATGTACAGCGTGAAAAAGCCGTTATCTGGCTGCCAGAATAATGTGGGGAAAGATGGCAGGCCCGAAAAGGCCTGCCGTGCAAGCATGTTACTCGTTCTCGGTCGCTGGTGTTTTCATCAAAAACGCGACCACGGCAGACAGCAGGCAACCGGCCATCAGGTAAATCGCCACACTGTGCCATGCGCCCTGAGAGAAGGTGACCAGAGCGGCAGCAATAAACGGCGTAAAGCCACCACCAACCACACTGGCAACCTGGTAGCCAACACCGGCGCCACTGTAGCGGTAGCTGGCACCAAACAGTTCGGTGAAGATAGGCTGCTGAACACACACCACCATATCATGCGCCAGGTTCGCCAGCAGCAGGGAACAAATGATAATACCGGCAACGGACTGCGCTTCCAGAGCCATGAAGAAAGGAAACGCACTTGCCGCGCCAATCAGAGCACCGGTTATATAAATCCGTTTACGGCCGTATTTGTCTGCCAGCAGGGCGAACAGCGGAATGGTGAAACAACTTAGCGCCCCCACACATAACCCAACACTCAAAAACAGTTCCCGGGGCATGCCCAGGTTGGTTGTGGAGTAATTCAGCGCGAAGGTGGTGACGATATACATTGTCAGCAATTCACACAGCCGCAGAGCGATAATCAGCAAAAAACTGCCTGGATGGCGGCGAATTGCTTCCATCACCGGTAACGTGCGGCGGGCAGAAGCCGGTTTTGCCACGGCCTGTTTTTCAAACTCGACAGACTCTTCCATGTCGTTACGAATACGCCAGGCGGCCAGTACCAGAACCACGCTGAACAGGAACGGAATGCGCCATCCCCATTCGAGGAACTGGCTGTCGTTGGTGAAATGGCTGATCAGGGAAACCAGGCCTGTCGAGAGCAATAACCCCACGCCATAACCTACCTGGACACCACTGCTATAAAAGGCTTTTTTGCCAGCAGGCGCGTTTTCTACAGACAGCAGCGCAGCGCCACCCCATTCACCACCGACGGCAAACCCCTGAACAGCACGCAGCAGCACCAGCAGGGCGGGAGCCCACCAGCCAATAGAACCAAATGACGGCAGTAAACCAATACAGGCGGTGGACAGGCCCATCAACCAGACAGTAAGCATGAGCATGCGTTTGCGGCCAAGTAAGTCGCCAAAATGCCCAAAAATAATACCGCCCAGCGGGCGAAACAGAAAGCCCACGCCGAAGGTGGCAAACGCTGCCAGAGTACCCATCGCCGGGCTTATTTGCGGGAAAAATTCATGGTTGAAGACCAGTGCCGCAGTAATGCCATAGAGTAAAAAGTCATACCAGTCCACCACTGCGCCTGCGAAACTCCCCCAGGCTGCACGCTTTGCGCGTGACAGTGCAATGGTGCGCTCTTCATAAGCAGAAGAGGCGAGTGTCGTATCCATAGTTATCCTGTCTTGTTACGTCATTTGTTGTTATTGGTTTTGAGCGGTACCGGAAATACTCACAAAGTTCACTGCCAAAAATAAGGCTTGCTTATGAGACTACCCTGACTCGATGTGAGAGAAAACAGTTTTAGCGAATAAATCCCGCCAGACGCCGGGTTTCTGTTACTGGCACGAATTAAAGCATTTTTTAAAGGCAGTAAAAGACAAATAAAAATAACGTGTGAGACAAAAAATTCAGCGTGTTTTAATGTAAAAGCTTCCACTTGCGGAGAAAATCGCCAAAATAGGCGCGGGTAGCAAAAAAGGCAAAACCTTGCACTGATTATGTCTACTCAACTCAGCAACTGGCTTGTATGATGTCGCCCTTTGCGGCGTAGTGGAACCGTTTTACCGGCAGGAGCTTTTACCTCGAAGGGCCATGTCGGGTGGTGTTTATCTGAATTGCCGGAAAAATCTCGAAAAAGTTGCTGAGTATGGTTAAATCACAGGTTCGTGTTTTGCCAGCTTCAGGCCGGTTATTGGGTGTTAAAGCATCATTATTCAGATGCGCACTAATAAGTTCTCTGTTTAAAGGGGATACAGATATGTCCGAAGCGCGAAAATGGCGGGCAAAAAAACGGTTTCTGTTTTCAGTTTTCCCATTATGCGTGTTCGTTGTTTTTTTGTGTGTTTTTTCCTGGGGATACCGGGCGGTTCAACAAAGAGTCATTGATGATAGTGCGGCTATTATTCTTAACCGTGTTTCGGAAGTGGCGGCAGAGTTTCGTAGCGCGTTAGATCATCTTAATGACAAATATAGCGGCGTGAGTTGTACCCAGGATGTTGTCAGGCAACTAAAAAATGATTTATGGAAATATGAGTTTATTCGTGAAATTGGTATCACGCACCATGGTTTGATGACCTGTACCTCGTCTGGCGCGGTACTTCCTCCTGCTCATGTACCGGTTCCCCAGGTGGTTACACAAATTGGCACCGGGTTAATGTTTAATAACTCGACCTTGTTGGGTAAGGGAATTGCCACAGATGTGATAACCCGTGGCGACATTGTGTTGTTCATTTCCCCCATGATGATGGAAACCATGGACCGCAATGTTCGTGAACATGGCCTGATGCTGTCGCTGGTGCAACAAGACACGGGCAAAGTTATTCGCCAGTCTGGTACGCTGCCGGCTGGCCGGTTACATGACAGGCTGGGCCTTAAGCGCAATGTGTATGGTATAGAACGCTGCGGGCCGCAGGGCAGTATTTGTGTGCGCATCAGTGCTGTGCTGAATGATGCGACAGATTTACCTGCCTGGGGCCAGGTTGCGCTGATTTGTACCGGGCTGGGAGCAGGTCTGGCGGCCAGTTATTTGCTGTTTTTCTACCGCCGCCGCCGGGTATCTATGGATGTTCGGCTGAAAAGAGCCATTCGCAATGAAAGCTTTTCGCTGGTCTACCAGCCGATTGTCCGCACGGTAACCGGTGAAATCGTGGGGTTTGAAGCACTGATACGCTGGCGAGATTCATTGCTGGGCGATGTCTCACCAGATACTTTTATTCCCCTGGCAGAACAGACCGGGCAGGCGCAGGCGATTACCCGGTTGGTTACGAAAATGGCCTTGCGGGAAATTAGCGATACGCTGAAAAAACATAATTTGTTCGTCAGCATTAATGTGATTCCGGATGATATTCGCGATGTCACGTTTATCGATTATCTGAGCGAATCGGTGAATATCGTGGGCCTGTCGCCACAGCAAGTGGTGCTGGAAATCACGGAACGGGCTAATGCATCTACAGACGATGTGGATAGTGGCATGCGTGTATTACGTAACCGTGGGTTCAATATCGCTATTGATGATTTTGGCACCGGCTATTCAAATATATCCTGGCTCACCAGCAATAATTACGACAAGATTAAAATCGATAAATTTATTACCAATGCCATCGGCACTGATTCTATCAATAACAAAACCTTGATGAACCTGATTGTGCTGTTGCGGGAAATAGAAAAAGACATTGTGTTTGAAGGTGTGGAGCACCGTTATCAGGTGCATTTTATCTCCCGCGAAATCCCGAAAGCCTTTTCCCAGGGCTGGTATTTTTATCGCCCGCTGGATAAAACCATGGCTGCGACAGTGGTTGCCAGCCATTAGCCCTGGTGGCTGTTCATGCCAGGTTTAACCGGCCGGGGCATGAACAAACCTGGTTAAACCTGGCGGATTATCTGCCTGGCGGCCGCCTGGTGTTTATTGATAAGTGCAGGAATATCCAGACCGGCAATTTCGCCATTGGTGACGCGCCATTCCCCGGCGACCATCACGCGGTCTGCCTGCTGTGCACCACACAATATCAGCGCGTCCAGGGGCGAATGGCTGCCGCTGAATGCCAGCCCTTGTGGGCGGAACAGTGCCAGGTCGGCCTGTTTGCCTGGTGCGATTTCACCAATATCTGTGCGGCCCAGCAAGCGGGCTGAGCCGGATGTTGCCCAGCCAATGACGCGTTCCGGGGTGATAACCTCGGCACCGTAGCGCAGGCGCTGCAAATACAGAGCCTGGCGTGCTTCGTACATCAGGTTGGATGCATCGTTAGATGCAGAACCATCCACTCCCAGGCCTACCGGGCTGCCTGCCTGTTCCAGGTCCACGGTGGGGCAAATCCCGGAAGCCAGGCGCATATTGGACACCGGGCAATGGCAAATCCCCACCTGAGCCGCACCCAGCCGGGCAATTTCTTGCTGGTCAAAATGAATGCCGTGCGCCAGCCAGACCCGGGAATTCAGCCAGCCCACATCTTCAAGGTAATCTACACAACGTTGCCCAAAGTGTGACAGGCAGTATTGGGTTTCGTCATCGGTTTCGCCAAGGTGGGTGTGCAGGCGTACATCCAGCACTTCTGCCTGGCGGGCAATTTCCTGCATTAATTCACGGGTAACCGAAAACGGGGAACAGGGAGCAAGGCCAATCTGGATACGCGCGCCCGGGCCGCGCTGGTGGTAGCGTTTAACTAACCGCAGGCTGTCTTCCAGAATGGTATCGCTGTCCTGAATGGTGTGGCGCGGTGGCAGGCCACCCTGATCCTCGCCCAGATTCATGGAACCGCGGGTGAGCAATGCGCGCATCCCTAACTGGTTAACGGCTTCAATTTGAATATCAATGGCAGATTCCAGCCCACCGGGGAATAAATAGTGGTGATCGCTCACGGTGGTACAACCGGAAAGGAGTAACTCCGCCATTGCCACCTGGCTTGCCAGCGCCAGTGCTTCTGGTGTCAGCCGCGCCCAAACCGGGTACAGCGTTTTCAGCCAGGGAAACAGGGGTTTGTTAACCACGGGTGCCCAGGCGCGGGTCAGGGTTTGGTAAAAGTGGTGGTGGGCATTAATTAACCCGGGCAGAACCACATGCTCGCGGGCATCAAACACGACATCGCAAGGGTGTGCGGGTTGGCCACCCGCCGGGATGACTTCATCAACCAGACTACCTTCCACCACGATACCACCGCGGCCATCACAATGAGCGGGAAGGGCAATTGCCAGTGGGTTTTTTAACCAGATACGTTGAGCGGCCATGAGTGGCTCCTGTCTGTATTCACGCGCAAAATACGCGCTGTTAAACAAAGGGTGAGCCAGCTCAGTTATGCCCTGTCTGCTGATCCAGGGGTTCAGGTGAACAGGGCGATATTAAAGTGTTTGCCAGAAAAGGCAAGCGAGGGCAGTAGCGCAACGACTCCTGTCATCATAATGGGCTATTTTGGTATTAACCGGTGGCATGATGTGCGGTTTATGTTTACTGTCCTGAATAAAGAGTGATTAAACAGGAGAGACAATGTCTGGTGAAACCAACCTGGAACGCCTGCTGGCTTCTGCGTCACCGCGCCATAACCCTGGCCGCTATGTTTTTTGCACGACAAATACGCTGCCTGAACAGTTAGCGACTCACGCAGTGGTTGTGGTGCGTGAACAGGAGGGCATTACGCTGGTATTACCGGAGGATATAGCCCGCGAATCTGGCTTCCCGTGCAACTATGTGGCCGCCTGGATAACCCTGGAAGTGCACTCATCTCTGGAGGCCGTTGGGCTGACGGCGGCGTTTTCGCAGGCGCTGGCCGCCCAGAAAATAAGCTGCAATGTGGTGGCCGGTTTCTATCACGACCACCTGTTTGTTGCCGCTGAAGATGCAGAGCGTGCGTTAAGTGTTCTGCAAAACTTAGGTAAAAGTACAACCTGTTAAAGGTATGAATAATGGGTTGGGAACTGGAATACCTTTTCTCCATTAACGCCTCACCATATTAATTTGCTGGGTAATAAACGCACTGCGGAAATATTCGCGCAGTGCCAGCATGGCAGGCGTGAACTCGGTATCGTTGCGCCAGGCCAGGCCAACCCCCATTGGGTGCACGTTATTCACCAGCGAGCGGGTTTCAATACGCCGCCCTTCCAAAGACCACGGGCGGTAAACCAGGTCAGACAATATTGCGATGCCTGAACCGTTGGCGACCATGCTGCGTACGGCTTCAACGGAACTGGTGCGCAATATAATATCCGGGCGAAACCCGGCTTCCTCCCAGTAGCGCATGGCGCTGTCTGCGGCTTCATCTACTGTCAGCATGATAAATGGCTCGCCAGCAACGTCTTCCAGCGTAACTTGTGATTTAGCACAGAGTGGGTGGTGCGAAGGCAACCACAAACGCCGGGTGGAGTTAAACAGCGTTTCTGCGTAGATATCCTGGTGGCGTAAGTTACCGGTCAGCACCAGTGCCATGTCCAGTGAGTGGTCCAGCAACCCCTGCTCAATATCCTGGCGCTCATACTCAAACAGTTGAATATCAATATGTGGGTAGTCCTGCGCCAGGCGCTGCAAATGGAAAGGTAGAAAATAACCAATAACTGTGTAACTGGCTGCCAGACGGAGGGTTCCCCGCACGCCGTTGTCGTTAACCGGCACACTGCGCACCGCGTTATCGACAGTTTGCAAAATGGTGTAGGCATGGTTGAGAAAGTGATTGCCGTGCTCGGTCAGCACCATGCCATGCACGGAGCGGGAAAACAGCTTTTTCCCCAACAGTTGCTCCAGTTCCTTAATCGCGCCCGTTACGGCAGATTGCGAAATGTTCAGGTGAACGGCGGCGAGTGAGATTTGCCCCATCTCTGCCGTGGCAACAAAATAACGAACCTGGCGCAAGGTTAGCATCAACATCTTCCTCTGTATTATGGGGGCGCACGGCTTAAAAGGCTGTGTGAGTTAAGCCTTCTGATTTTCTGATATTACGCCATCTAAAAATACTACTTTCCGAACGAAAATAAATACTCATATATTAAATAAACAACTCCTGCGATAAATAAGAAATATATATGATGAAAAGAGTAGACATTAACTCAGATATAGGTGAAAGCTTTGGCTCATGGGTGATTGGCGATGGTGTGGATGACGCATTAATGTCAGTTATCAGCTCTGCTAATATTGCCACTGGTTT
This sequence comes from Mangrovibacter sp. MFB070, assembly GCF_000705335.1. Taxonomy (NCBI): domain Bacteria; kingdom Pseudomonadati; phylum Pseudomonadota; class Gammaproteobacteria; order Enterobacterales; family Enterobacteriaceae; genus Mangrovibacter; species Mangrovibacter sp. MFB070. The sequence continues at coordinate 219,072 of NZ_JJMI01000035.1, read as the reverse complement.
TCATGCCGGTGATCCAAATATTATGCGCAAAACAATTGAGCAGGCGAAAATAAATAATGTTGCAATTGGCGCACACCCTGGGTTTCGTGATTTACAGGGGTTTGGGCGGCGCCATTTATCTATCCCTGCGAGTGAGTTAATCAACGATATTATTTACCAGTTAGGTGCGTTACGGGAATTTGCCAGTTTGTCTGGCTTGCCATTGCAGCATATAAAACCCCACGGTGCATTGTATATGCACCTGGCGCGTGATGAAGCTGCGGCGCAACAGTTTGTGGAAACATTACACCAACTGGACAGCAAACTCTGCCTGTACTGCATGGAAAATACCGCAGTCTGGCGTTCGGCGCAGCAACTTGGGCAGCCTGTGGTTACCGAGTTCTATGCAGACAGAGCCTATGATGATCAAGGCGTTATCGTTTTCACCCGCAATACCGGGCACCTGAAAGTGCAGGATATTGTCGATAAAGTTCTCCTGGCATGCCTTGAAGGGAAAGTGAAAACAGTAACCGATAATATTATCCCAATTAATTTTGATTCTATTTGTATTCATAGCGACACCCCTGGTGCTCTGGAAATTATTAGTGCGGTAAAAACGGCACTCATTCACCACGGTGTGGAAATTGCCTCCCCGAGTGCGGCGAAATAAATATAACCTGGAGAAAAATATGTCTGATTTTGAAGTGGTATCACCTCTGCCTGGTGTTTTTTATCGCCAGCCATCACCAGACGCCAAACCTTTTGTTGAACCCGGCCAGGTAGTGTCTGCAGATACGGTTATTGGCTTAATTGAAGTAATGAAACAATTTAGCGAAGTGTTTGCTGAAGTGGAAGGCACGATAACAGAAATAGCGATACAAAATGGTGATGCCATCGAGCCCGGGCAAACGATAGCCATAATAAAAACCGATAATGCATAACCACCCTGGAGGAAATATGGCAGGCAAAATAACAAAACTGCTGGTTGCTAACCGTGGGGAAATTGCTGTGCGTATTATTCGTGCAGCACAGGCATTGGGTATTCCTGTGGTTGCAGCCTGCAGTGAAGCAGATAAAGACAGCCTTGCGGCTCACCTGGCAGATGAAACCGTGATTATTGGCCCGGCGCAGGCAGCACAAAGCTATTTGAATATTAACGCGTTACTGAACGCAGCAACCCAAAGTGGCGCTAACGCCATTCACCCCGGGTACGGGTTTTTGTCTGAGAATGCACAGTTTGCAGAGCGCGTGGAACAGGCCGGGCTGATTTTTGTGGGGCCGGATGCGCAAACGATTCGTGTCATGGGAGATAAAGCCGCGGCCCGCCGCACAGCCGCTGAAGCTGGTGTCCCTGTGGTGCCGGGTTCACGAGTGCTGGAAACGGTCCAGGCAGCCCAGGCCCATGCTGCACAGATTGGTTACCCCTGCATGATAAAAGCGGCGGCTGGTGGTGGTGGCAGAGGCATTCGCGTGGTAGACAACGGCGACGCTCTCGCCAGGGAATTTCCCGTTGCACAAAGTGAATCCAAAGCGGCATTCGGTTCCAGCGCAGTATACCTGGAGCGGTTTATTGCCCGGGCCCGCCATGTTGAAGTGCAGATCCTGGGTGATGGCGAGCATGTCGTTCACCTGTTTGACCGGGAGTGTTCTCTGCAACGGCGGCGGCAAAAAATGTTCGAAGAAGCGCCTTCACCGGCGCTGAGTGACGAACAGCGAAAAACCTTGTGTGACAGTGCGCTGCAATTAGCCCGGCATTTGCGTTACCGGGGGGCAGGTACCCTGGAATACCTGTTTGATGAGGTGCGTGGCGAATTTTGCTTTATTGAAATGAACACCCGTATTCAGGTAGAGCACCCGGTAACGGAAATGGTTACGGGTGTGGATTTAGTACAGTGGATGTTACGCATTGCCAATGGTGAACCTCTGACGCTGGCGCAGGAGGATATCACTCTGCATGGCAGCGCCTGTGAAATGCGTATTAACGCCGAAGACCCGGACAAAAACTTCTTTCCCTGCCCGGGGGTGATTGACGGCGTGGTCTGGCCGGGTGGTGAAGGTGTACGCGTAGACAGCCATGTGTATAGCGGTTACCGCATTCCTCCCTGGTATGATTCTTTGCTGGCGAAAGTGATTACCTGGGGAGAGAACCGCCCGCAGGCCCTGGAGAGAGCCCGGCAGGCACTGGGTTCCCTGGAACTGCGCGGTGTGAAAAACACGGCTTCGCTACATAAATGGTTGCTGAGCCTTCCACAACTGGAAGCTGGCGAATTTACCACAACCACGCTCGAACAGTGGCTGGCGGAGCGCAACCAGAGTGCGTCCACGCCTGCCGGGGAGGTGCGCCGTTATGGCCAATAACCCAATTCGTTACTCATTTGGCGGCGATGAGCACCTTTTCGCCGAAATTGACCGGGAAATGTCTTTGCAGGCTTTTTTTCGGGGGCTGAAACTGACGCGGGCGCTGGAAGCCCTTCAGTTACCTGGCGTGCTGGATATTTGCCTGGCGAATGCCTCTTTTCAGGTGCGTTTTAACCCGGATGTCCTCGACCCTTATGTGCTGTTGGAACAACTGCAGGCACTGGAAGCAGGAAGCAGTGGGGAAGCCGACACCCTGGAAACCCGGATCATTGAGGTTCCGGTGTTTTACAACGACCCCTGGACACACGAAACGCTGATGCGCTTTCGTGACCGCCACCAGGCGCCGGAAGGCAGTGATCTGGATTACGCGGCAGAGATTAACGGGTTTGCAGACAGCGCAGAGTTCATTGCCGCTCACAGCAACACGCCCTGGTTTGTTTCGATGGTGGGGTTTGTTTCTGGCCTGCCATTTATGTACCAAATGGTGGAACGGCAAAAGCAGTTACAGGTGCCGAAATACCTGCGCCCACGCACCGATACCCCCGGGTTGTCTTTAGGCCATGGCGGGTGTTTCGGCTGCATTTACTCGGTGCGTGGCGCAGGTGGCTACCAGTTGTTTGGCATTACGCCAATGCCCATCTACGACCCGGCCCAACGGTTGGGGTATCTCAAACAGGACATGGTGTTTTTCAAAGCGGGGGACATTGTGCAGTTTCGCCCGGTGGACCGGGCAGCCTATGACGCACTGTGTGAAGAGGTTCAACGCGGCGAGTTCACGCCACGAATCCGTGAAGTGACTTTTGCGCTGGCAGATTTTCTTAACGACCCTCAAGGGTATCCTCAGCAACTAAAAAGGGGGCTGTATGGCCATTAATGTTATCAAGCCTGGCCTTGCCACCACAGTGCAGGATACCGGAAGGGAAGGGTACTACCACCTGGGGATACCGCCTTCTGGCGCGCTGGACCCCTATTCTATGCAGATGGCGAATATGCTGGTGGGCAACAACCCGGATGACGCCGTGCTGGAAATGACGCTGCTGGGCCCGGAATTGCAGTTTACTGAAAATACCCTGGTGGCCGTATGCGGTGCGGGCATGGTGCCCATGCTGGATAACCAGCCAGCCAACAGCAACACAGCCTTGCTTATCGCTGCCGGGCAGCGCCTGCGTTTTGCCCCGGCGCGCCAGGGTTGCCGGGCGTATCTGGCGGTAGCGGGCGGGATTGATGTTCCGCTGGTGTCAGGTAGCCGTTCAACTTATACGCTCGGTGCGCTGGGTGGTTACCAGGGCAGGCGCCTCGCCGCAGGGGATTCGTTGCCCGTGTTGCCAGTAACGGCGGGGCGCTTGCAGCTTGAAGGCAAAACAGTGCCGGAAGATTTACTTACGGCATTCCCGAAATCAGTCACATTGCGGATGCTGCCCGGGCTGTATATCCACCGCCTGACTGAAGCCGCCGTCGATAACTTTTTTGCCGATACCTGGCATGTCAGCACCGAAGCCGACCGAACCGGTTACCGGCTGAAAGGTGGCACACCGTTAACGTTTAAACCGGAAGAGCCACCTTTTGGCGCAGGCTCAGACCCTTCAAACATTGTTGATGCCTGTTACCCCATTGGCTCTGTGCAGGTGCCTGGCGGGCTGGAACCCATTGTCCTGCTGCGTGATGCCGTTTCTGGTGGCGGGTATATGACACTGGGTACGGTGATTAGCTGTGACCTGCCCATCCTTGGGCAATTACAGCCTAATCAACAGGTGCAGTTTATCCCTGTCACGCTGGAAGAGGCACTGGCTGCCCGCCGCGCATCACAACACCGGCTGGCTGAGCTTACTCAGGCGTTGCGTTAACCCTGCCCGGGGTGCAGGCCCCGCGGCATATATCACTGGTCTCTACTCGTATCAGGAGGTTGCTATGGCTTCAGCTCCACAATCCCGTGCTGTGCAAAATTCGGCAGAACCGGCACAGATGGGCAAATTGTCACTCACCATGGCATGGTGGGCGGTGTGTAGTGCAGTGTTTTACATTGTGGTGGGTGCATCGCTGGCGATGGCCTATGGCGCGGTTAACGCCATCATTGGTATGGTGCTTTCGGTTATCACCTATGGCCTGATTAACGGCGTTATCAGCCGTTTTGCCATTCGCAGTGGGTTATCTGTTGCTCAGTTTTCGCGCCGCCTGTTTGGCCAGTTAGGCGCGTCGCTTGCCACGCTGATATTTTTCTCCACGGCCATTTACTATGCCGTGTTTGAAGGCTCGGTGATTGCGTTTGCACTGAACCACCTGTACCCGGGGCTGGTGTACTGGGCTGCTGCTGCGCTGGTGGTGGTTTACAGTGTGCCGCTGATTTTTGGCAGTGTGCAGCACTGGCTGGATAAATTTAATGGCGTGCTGCTGCCGTTCTATTTGTTGGGTTTACTGGCAACGATTGTGATGTCGGTGGCGTTACACGGTTACCAGGCAAACTGGCTACAACTGGGGCCTGCCACGCCATCGCCCTGGGGCTGGTGGAACTGTTTCACGTCTTATATGGGTGTCTGGGTTTTGATGATGTACACCTTTGACTACGCGCGTTTTGGTAAAGAGGAAGACAGCCAGTACCACGCCCGTTTCAATTTTGGGATGCCGTTTTACCTGGTGACTTTCTTGCTCAATGGTATGGCGGGGATCTACCTCACCAGCACGTTTGCTGCCGGTACAGCATTAAATGAAACTTCGGTTGTAGTGGCAATTCTCAACCTGCTGGGGCTGGCCGGGCTGGGGTTTGTTTGGGTAACCCAAACCCGGATTAATACCGCGAACTATTACCTGGCAACGGTGAATATGCAGGTGTTTTTCCACAGCCTGTTTAAGGTGAAACTCCCCAAAGTGGTGTGGGCCTGTGTGGTGGGCGTGGTGGTCTATATTCTGATGCTGGCAGATGTGTTCGCCTGGTTGTTGCAGGCACTGGCGTACCAGGGGGTATTTGTGGTGGCCTGGGTGGGTGTTGCCCTTGCCGGCATAGCCCGCAATGTACAGGCCGAACGCGAAAATAGCGCCATCAACCTGACGGGCCTTGGCGCCTGGTTTATCAGCGTTGCGATTGGTATCGCATTAATGCACGCCACCCCATCTGTGGCGGCATTTTCAGCTCCGGTCACTTTTGTCTGTGCCTGTGGCTTGTATGCGCTGTTCAGCCTGTGGGCAGGAGCCCGGTTACCGGCAACCAAAGTGATTAATGACTGATTAGCGGTTTCACAGTGTGCCCACCTGAGTGTGGGCATGCTGCTACTCGCAGGCCAGGGAAGCGTTGTTTGCTAACCTGGATGAACCAGAAGTTGATACCTGGTGTATTCATCGGTGCAATGACATTACTGGATAACAGAGAATATCCTGACTGGCGGTTGTAGCCGATTCAAAAGAGATGAGCCTGTAGCCTCGCTGCATATAGAAGCGTATTGCTGGTAAGGAGGCATCCAGTGTTACTGAACCATATCGCTCCAGCACAGTTCTTTCCAGAAAATCCATCAGCAGTTTCCCGTACCCTTGCCGTTGGTATTGCGGCAGAACAAACAACCGGCCGATTTCATTTCCAGAGATACTTCCCGTTCCAACGACAATGCCATTGCTGGAAAGAATATATATCTCTCTGTTTTTAATTGATTGTTGTACTTTTTCTGGCGCGTGGTGTTCGAGAAAAAAACGTACAACGCCCGCCGGATAATACTTTGGGTAAATGGTGTTGATGGTTGTATTAATAACCGATAGCACTTGCCTGAAATCTTGCTCTTGCGCGTGTTCAATTTTCAAAGGAACCACCTGCACCGAATTAATCACCCTCGTGAGCCGGAAAAGGACATGCACACTTGGGTGAAAACACTTACTTAAATAAACTGAATTTCCCGGTAAATTCTTTAAGTATATCGGTGTCGCCAAACATGCAGACCCCGAAATACTCCAGCGCTTGTTCTGGTGTTTCTGATGTGGCGTGTAACTGTGCTGCCGAAGAGCCAACGATCATTGTGTCTGTAAAATCAGTAAACGGGATATCACGCTGAAGCAGTTCTTCGCGAACTTTCCTGATTTTATTGGAGTTGTCTGCTTTAAGGACAATAAAAGGAAAGTGAGAAATGGCAGGGTGAATGCCACCATCTTTGTCTTTATATTGCAAGAAGCACAAGCTTTCCGGGTTATTGATATGCGCGACAAGCCCCGCCGTCATATGGCCGAGCGCGTTATATAAACGGCCCATTTCAACCTTTTTATTTAATACTGCAATAAAGCGTTTTGTGTTTTCATCGGGCAGGGTGGATAACTCTGTCATAAATGTCCTTTTCTTACTCACATAAGCTCATTTCCCGGTGGATAAACCACAGCCCTGCCAGTTAACGATTCAGGTTTGTTCTGTTTATACCGGGTTGAGAGAAATCATACTCTGCCGGGCAGAGAGTATTCAACGTATGGTACTACACGTAGATAACCGCCATACCCCTCAAGAATCACCGGACTGGCAACACTGGAAACAACGCTACGGGCCGGAAGGCCTGAATTTGTCCAGAGGCCTGCATTTCAGCGATGAAACCCATGCATTACAGGCCGCGGTGGCAGGGCATGGCGCGGTCATTGCCAGTGAATTGCTGGTGGGGGATTTAATCAACAGGGGAATGCTGGTTGCGCCTTACGCCGGTTCTTTACCCGGGGCAAATTATTACCTGGTGGCTTTGGAAGAGATGGCATTCCGGGCAGAGGTTGTTGCGCTGCGCGAGTGGATACAGAGCAGGGTGCAGTTATAACGCAGGCTGGTGGGGAAGCATTGTCAAAACATAACAGGATATTGGCGTAACATAATCACTGCTTTGTTATAAAATATCTTATGGAAGTCTCACAGCATTAACTCCGCTAACTGTATGGTTACCGGAGTTAATAATTATCCCCAGTCTGAATGGTGTCTGTTATTTGTCAGTGGCATCAGCCGTGAGGTGATTATAATTCAGGAGGGTATTTATCACTACCTTTTATTCATCAGTGACATTCAGTTCTTTTTTCCTTAATTCGTCAACTATGCTAAACATAGAGGTAAACAAAGAGTCATCTCTTTTAGCCCAGAAAGTATCAAGATCATCACCGCCCCAAATTGCATGGGTATGGCAGATAAACTCGAGTAAACCTGTACTGTGAGGAATAAAGTCGATAAACTTCTCAGTATTGATGTCAATTATTTTTTGATAGAATAAGATTACTTTACAGTGGCAGTTTTTAATATTATAAAGCGACAGAAATTCATTGAGATGAGATCGCAGTAAGGGAATGTTTGACAAGTCTGAAATACGGTGGTGATATAGAAAAATGAAGTTCCTCACACCTCGGTATTTTAGTTGGCGGTAAATACGGCGTTTGAATGCACGCAAATCTTCTTTCACCCTGAGTGGGTCATGGTGGGAGAACTCAAACCCCAGCATGTGTCGAGGACTGTATTGCCCGGCACAGTCTTTATAGTATGTTGAACGTACCACGAAGTGGTCACCATCCGGGAAGGGTTGTAACTGGTCTTTCTCCAGAAGATGCCGGTAACAGTCCTTCTCCATCTGCAGGATGTACTCTATATTGGAACGGCCAGAGGAAAACACTGAGCTGAACGATTTTCGGTTATGCCTGCTCAGAATATCATCTGCAAGGCAGTTTTCACCAATAGAGATCCATAATGTATCAGATTTAAAATTACGTCTGTTTTGCCACTTCTTACTGATATTACTAATACTCCGTTTTATAGACCGGAGGTTACTTTTTATTTGTTGATGAGTGATTATGTTTTTCATTGCTTTTACCATCCCCCTTTCTCTATGAGATTACAATGATGGTTCTGTAGCACCACAAAGTAGTTGGCGTATTTACAACGGGCATACACTTCCATGGAAAATATTTTCTCCATGTTTTATGCAAAATGATTCACTGGTGGTAAATATCATATTAAGCAAGTTAACTGCGTTGCCAATTATATCTTTCTTTAAAAAGACTACTGGAGTAGATGTTTTTTATAATTCAAAAAAATAATTGCGAATAGAAAATGAATGTTTTGTATCAAAATGATTCTAGTCCTCATGTTTATCAGGGTAAACATGAGGTTTTTCTTAAAACAGTGATTTATTGATTCAGTGACTCATGATGGCGTGCGGTTCTTTCCTTTGTATTGATTGCCACCCCATGAATATTTACCAGTAAGCAGGTGCCGGGTTACTTGTTTTGTGAGTGTTGAAGATTGTTACGGGCAGTAGTTACGTAGTGCGTTGTTTTTAGTAAATTTGCGGGCCCGGTTCCAGTCCTGAGCTTGCTGCCTGTCTCCATTCCCGGTACGCTTTTTTCCGCACCTGCAAATTCAGGTGCCAGGATTGGCATCCTGCATCACCCTTGTTGGCAACATAGTTATAAATTACTATGTTGCGCGCACGGTTACACCTCAATGGCGGGCCGGGCGGGGGCACCGTAAGGTGCGCCGGGGTCCAACAAGGCCGGTTATGCCAACCCTGTTCGGTTCCGCCACCCGTGAAATTGGCATTTCCGGTGGCGGGAAAAATCAATTCCTTGTTGGAGGTGCCCTGTGGCAACAATCCTCACTCCTGGCAGCCATTTGCTGTCTGTTCCGTTCAGTGCTGCAACTGATTTCACCGAACTGGCCACTTACTGCGAGCATTTTGCTCAGACCATGCTGGAAAGCGATGATCCTGCATTGAAAATGGCGTTGCTTGCCCGGCTGAATGCAGCACTTGCGCTGTTGCGCCCAACCCTGGATGACCCAATTCCCCCGCATCTTCTTGAGCAGTTTGTGGTAGATGTCCTGCCCGATGCCCCGGTTTTCGAGCCTGGCCCGGAGTTGTTGTGTGACTACTGCCTTGCGCTGACTCAGGTGCTTACTTTGCAGGGGTTACCACCTGAAACCGGTAAATCCCTGGCCGGGTTGCTGGCCGAGTTAGTGTGGCACTTTGCGGGCAACCTGAAAGCGCCGCGCTGGGAAACGCTTCCGGCTTGTGGGTTGTAAACGGGGGAACAGAGAACCCGTTCTGAATATGAAGTAGCAGGTTAAGCCAGGTGTGCGTTCCGCACCTGGCTTTTTTGTGTGCGGCCGGGTATCAGGCGTGGCTGTGCAGGGTATTTTGCTTTCAGGTGGCCGGGTTACCGGTTTTTTTCAGCCTCAAAGCATTCATCACCCTGTTCGTGGGTGTCGCCTGTTTACTATCCAGCTATTGCCAGTGGTTTGCTTTCACTGCAGGCGGTGAATAACAGCTCACGCAACCAGCGCTGTGCGCTGTCGCGGTGGGTGCGCTCATGCCAGACAGCGGTTTTGGTAAAACCCGGTACGGCAAGTGGCGGTTCCATTACCACCAGGCCAGGCACACCATTAACCAGGCGGTGGGGGAGAATTGCCACCATATCGCTGGCGCGCAGGATCTCTGGCACAATCAAAAAGCTTTTAACAGATAGCGTGACGTTACGCTGTTTCCCCAACGCTTTCAGTGCGTCGTCTGTTACCCCACTAAACTGGCCTCCGGCATAAGACACCAGAGCACTATCCAGAGCACAGAAGTCTTCCAGTGCCAGCGTATTTCCTTTCGCGAGCACCGGGTGGCCTTCCCTCACTACGCAAACATAATGTTCCTGAAACAGATTCCGTGCGTGCAGGTTGGGCAAGGCCGCTTCAGGTGTCACCAGCGCCAGGTCAATTTCCCCTTGCTCGAGTTGTACTGGCAGCAAAGCGTCATCAACCGGCACCAGAGACACCTGAATAAATGGTGCCTGGCGCTTTAATGCCTGAAGAAAAGGCACTGCAACAGCCCGCAGCGCATAATCTGTCGCGGCAATAGAAAAGGTTTGGTGTGCGGTGGCAGGGTCGAAAATGGGAGGCTGTAATAATGCGCCAAGTTCACTCATTATTTGCTTGAGCGGCATAGCCAGGTCCAGCGCCCGTTGGGTGGGCACAATACCGCGCTGGGAACGGACAAACAGCGGGTCGTCGAACGTTGCCCGCAGGCGTGTCAGCATGGCACTCATGGCGGGTTGGGTAACCCCCAGCTTGCTGGCCGCTCTGGTGACATGGCGTTCGTCCAGTAATGCGTCCAGGGACTTAAGCAGATTGAAATCCAGCGCTTTAATATCTTTCATATCTATCAATTCTGTAAAATTAATCAACTCTGTTGATATCTTAGTGCGCCGGGCAGAAATGGCAACGGGTACACTAAAAAGGTGCAGTTATGTGCCGATAAAAAAGAAAGTGTGAGCAGGATTCAAAATTGCAGTTGATAGATTACGTTTATTAATTGTAATGGTATTCTGAGTTAATTACATTGGTGTTGGTTTCTATCGCAGTTCATTAAAGGCGCTGATTCAAATAATAAAAATAACCATTGCCCTGGAGTGAAAATGAACGACTTCACGAGTGGTAGTGTGACCTTACTTCATGCTGATAGCAGTTTTATTAAAGAACTGATGCAGTTTTGTAGCACTGACTCCGGGTTGTATTCACCCTGGGTGATGGTGCTGGACCGTGAATGCTCCCCTGTTACCGCGCCAGGCACAGCGCAATTGTCCCGTTACCATATTATTTCCGGTGAAAAACACACGGTCTGGCAGCAAGTCTTGTCCGGGCAGACTCTGCGAGAAGGTATTTACTGCCTGAAAGCGTTGGCCGGGTTTTACGGCCAGTTTCCAGAGCTGGAAGCTGCGGGAATGTGTACGCACCTGAGCGTGCCCATTATATTGCGGGATGGCACGCTCTATGGCTCGGTTAACACAGTCAGCAAGCAGCAAAAAGAAGATTGCCAGGCAACGGTAACGCGCCTTGTCTCACTGGCAAAAATCATTGCCCGTTACGCCGAAGAACTGTTGGTTATCGAACAGCTTAAAGAAGATAATTACCAGTTGGCATTACACTCCTACACAGATCCACTGACTCAACTGCCGAACCGGCGGGCAATATTCGACCGGTTGCCTGCCTTGTTTTCACTGGCAAAGCGTATCAATCGCGCGGTACTGATTAGTTATATCGATCTCGATGAATTCAAAAAAGTGAACGATGAACTGGGCCATGATATTGGGGACGCACTACTGCAAGATATTGGGCAGCGGTTGCAACATATTGTGCGCGAAGAAGATATTGTTGGCCGGATAGGCGGCGATGAGTTTTTGCTTGCCTGCCTGGGGCCGGAAAAAAGAAGCGACCAAAAAATGGCGCTCTGCACTATTAAAGACAGGATCCATACCACATTGCGCGGGCAGTATACCTTTGGCAATTTGTGTTTATGGTATGAGGGTGCAAGTGCGGGTGTGGTTTGTATCTATCCTGAAACATGTTCTGTGGACAATGCTGTAAAACTTGCTGATACCGCGATGTATAAAGAGAAAAAAGAACGTCGTCAGGGTGCCGCTAAAAAGAACGGTTAACGTTATGGGCACGGGCTAAGCTACCAAACCGCCTGCGTGGCTTCTGGCTACCACTTCCCTTTCTGGCACCACTTATCTGCGCCATCTTATTCACACACCACCGCAAAGTGACCCGGCACACCTCCTGGGGGATAATGCCGGGGCTGGCTGTAGCGCATGGCTTAAGGCCAGGCAACCCAGGCCCCTACATCGTGAGCTGCCAGGTAATAGTGCTCTATGGCCAGTTGTTGCATCAGCCCATGAATTTTCTCAGCCAAAGACTGTGTATCGTAGCCAAACTGAGGTTTGTCGGAATCGCCCTGGCCGGGGACAGCTTAGCCATTCAGCAGGCTTTACCGGTAATTGAAACATACTCAATCAGGCAGGTGCTTGTGGGAGAAACCGCCAGTGCGGCAAGTGCCATGAAAATCTGTGTCAACTATATGACGATGGCTCAACTCGCCATGCTGGGGGAGGTTTTTACTTTTGCAGAGAAAATGCAGCTCGATAATTCTTTAGTGCTGAATATCGTGGAATTGTTCTTTTCAGGGAATGAAGCAATTAAAGAGTACGCCGGAAAAATCGCCAAAAGAAATTTTGATACTGCAGGTTTCGAGCTGGCTGCTGGCTTAAAGGATGCCTGTATTTTTGAAAAAGCGTTTAATTCCTGCGATGTAATCCCGTCGGCAATTCTTGGCGCAAAGCACAACCTGGTAACCGCACAACATATTGGGCTGGGTAAAAAAGACTGGAGTGCATTAACTGAAATATCCAGAATGATGGCCGGTTTATAAGCCAGGTACAGGTGCCAGTCGTGGATACCGGCACTGTAATTGCGGCAGGCACCGGGTTATACCTGTTTTCAGTAAAACTCGTCTTTGTGCTGGTACCTGTATTCTTGTGTGATGCCGGTATACCCATAGGATGCCGCTTTGCAATCAATAACATGTACGTTGGATTGTGGGTGTAAGTTACCCATCGCCTGTTCCATTGCGTTGTAGATTGCTTTTTGGTATGCGGCTTTCTGGTCTTTGCTACAGGTTTCATCTACCACTGTGACTTCAAGTCTGAACGAGTTTTTTCCCCATTCAGCCAGGCTTTTGCCGTCGATAAACCAGTCGTCATCAGCAACATGCCTGACTATCACCATAGTCTCAAAGCTATTTTTCTTTAATATGTCGCATGTGATTTGGGTGGCTAAAGCAACACAGGTTTTGGTTAACTGTGGGTTCTTTTCACCCGATAATGTAAGGGTTATTCCAGGCATCACGTATCCTTAATTCAATGATTACCAAAAGATATTGCCACAGTAGTTGGCTATATAAGAACGGGATATTGTGCATAATCGAAAATAAGCACCCTGTTAATTGTGATTGTGGGGCGGGCGTAGCAGCACTTTATTTTGCCGTTTATTGGCGTGGCCGGTTCTGTTTTGCCTTGCACGGTATTCGATAATGCAGGGGAATGTAGCCCGCCGAAACGTTACACTGACTCTGTTCTGCCACCGCAATGCTGGGAAATGATGAAAAATAAAATTCTGGTAAGTGCCTGCCTGATGGGTTTTAAAGTTCGTTATAACGCAAGTGAGAAAGCACAGATGGCAGAGCAACTTGCTCTCTGGCAACAGGAGCAACGCCTGGTTATTCACTGCCCTGAATTGTCTGCGGGGTTGCCTGTACCTCGCTCACCGGCAGAAATTCTCTCGGCTGGCGGCGGCACCGGTGTAATGCACGGGCAGGGCAGAATCATTGAAAAGACCGGGAAGGATGTGACTGCGCATTATCAACTTGCAGCCTGGCTGGCCTTGCGGGCGGCACAGGAGTCTGGTTGCACCGCTGCGTTATTAACAGACGGCAGCCCAACATGCGGCAGCCAGTTTATTTATGACGGTTCTTTTCGCGGGCTTCGCCAACCTGGCATGGGCGTTGCGGCAGCGTTACTCACTGAGCAGGGTATCGCTGTTTTTTCCGACACCCAGTTTGCAGAACTGGTGGACTGGATTGCGGAAAAAGAAAATCCTGAATTTCCTTTGTGAAGGAAATTCAGATCGCTTTCAGCATGAGTTACTTCAGGCAATCAATATATTTCTGCCCAGAAAATTGGACAATATCATCTGCATGTTCGGTTATTTCTCGCCCTTCAAATGCACCATATATCTGTGAGTATTTAACAATGCTCAGGCGGTTCATTATGCCTCTGACCGTTTCTGCAGGTAATGGTAAGAGGTTAGGGTAACTCCACATGAATGATACGTTCTTTCCCCCCGGTGTTACCTGAACAATATCCCCTGAAAACAGGATCCCGTCTCCCTGATCCCAGTGGAGAACACTACCGCCAGAGAAATGTCCCCCAAGATGAATCAAACGAACATCAGGAGCTAATTGTAGTGAATCCCCATCCCAGAAAGTAATGTACGGGCTGCCGCGCATTACCCACTGCTGGTCACTGGAGTGAAGATAAACTGGCGCGTTAAACTCTGCAGCCCACTCCTGCATTGTGGTGTAGAAATGCGGATGTGATATAGCGATAGCTTTCAGTCCACCCAGTGAAGAAATAAGTGTTTTTGTGGCGTCATCAAGTACGGCTATACAATCCCAGAGAATATTACCATTAGCCGTTTTTAGGATGAATGCACGCTGATTAATTGCAAATTCAGGAACTGTTGTAATGCTAAATATATTGTCTTTAAACTGCTTCCACTTATTTGTATGTGTGGCAATCAGGGTTGGCCATTCAACCCATTGCTGGCCAGCTACAGGCACATACTGGCGCTCATCAGCACAGATTTCACAACATTCCAACGGGGCGTCGAGAAACGCATAAGAAGTACCGCAAGCCTTGCATAAAGTAATCATTGTGCTGAATGCTCCCATATTGAACCCGGCTTCAAATAAGCGGCCCGATCTGAAAATTTTCCACTGACTTCATCTGTTACTTGCCTGCCTAATACTCACATTTTGGTCACCGTGGTTAGCATGGCAGATTGCCAGTCAGGCATGTGCTGTTTTGTGCTTATATATTCCGTAATATATTGAGGGAAAATACCCAGGTTAAGTAACCGCGCTTTGTAACTGACGAGGCATGGAGGGATTTTTTTAGATGACAATTGTCTACTTTGTATCAAGCGCTGAAACGCTAAGTTAGAGTGGGTTATTGACCAAGTGAAAATAAAGGAAGTGTATGAAAATTAAGATCTGTGATGTGTCTGATATTCCGCAACTGGCAAGGGTTTTTGTCGAAATGGAGTCGTATTACTTCGGGAATGAGGCTGCCAGCTATGACGAAATGCTCTCTTATCTGACTCACCGAGTTTTCTCTGCTTATTCGGGTGTGACTGTACTGGGAGCATGGCTAGACGGGACACTCGTCGGATTTGCTACATTCACTCTAATGTTCCCGGCACCGAAGTGCTCTGGGCAAGCGTATATGAAAGATCTTTTTACCTCAGCAGCAGTGAGAGGTCAGGGCGTAGGTAAGTCACTTATGCGATTTATAGCTGCTTTTGCCATAGAACATGGTTGCACAAGATTCGACTGGACGGCCGAAACCACCAACCCCAAAGCAGCCGAATTTTACTTATCACTCGGGGCGTCTCTGGTAGAAGAAAAACAGTACTTCCGGTTAGAAAGTCAGCGTTTAGCGACATTTGCTATGCAGAATGAATAACCCTGAAGCCCATTGTGGCTGAGGGATTCCATCCATTGCTACACCAAAATGCTCTGTTCAATATAAGGAAATGTGCCGCGATGAGTGATCAAATTACCTTACGACAGACACTGGTGGTGAAAAACAGCACCGAACGGATTCAGGACTTCATTACTACGAATCCTGATTCTGTTGTACCTCAGGCCATATGATAGCTTGTGCAACAATCACATCCTGCCCATTAAACGTCGCGGCGGGTGAACCATACAGTTGATAACCAAGCGCCAGCGCTTCTGAAATCCGATGACAAAATTTAGCGTCATCCTTACCTGTCAGGAGACGATAACGAGGAAGACCATCCGGAGGTTCATGGCCCTTATTTTTTATTTCTGGGTTGATCATGGTAGTGCTCATCTTCAAGTTGAGCCTTATAGGCTCTGTCGTTACTCTTATCTTTACAAAACCATAAAATATCATAATGGTCAATCAGGACCATGCGTCCGGAGAGTGCTTCCGGGCCCGGACGACCCTGTGTGTCAGGCGCGGATGTTACAAACATCTGAATATGCTGATCTGCTCAGAGCTGGTTATTACCGTTCAAGTATTAGGGTTGAGGTATTAAGATTTAGAAGGAATTCATTTTTTCGAATATAGCTAGCTTAATAATTGAGTTAGTCCATGTGTTGAGTAATAATTATGTATTAAACAGACATCATTGCTTGAAGCTCATCCTTAATAAAATGTTTAAAATCCGGAGGTGGTACCATGATAGAACTACCTGCATCATTGAGTTTAGATAAGATAGATTCCTTCATCAGAAGGGTAAAGATGGCAGATGATGACCAAGCTTTGCTCCTTCCTTTGGGTAAGAGAAATTCTGCTTTTGGAGGGATAGCCACTGCTGTACAGTCTATTAATACTTGGGCGAACTTAAGCCTGAATAGAAAACTGATTTTAAAAGAGTCATCTATTAAGGGTGCTGACTATTTTATAGACTTGATCAATACCCCGCATAAATTTACCGCTGCAATGATGTCGAAAGAAATTTCATTTTATAGCTCTCCTGATATAAGTATAAGACGTGATATAAATATACTTGCCAAAGAGGCAATTGAGTCTCAATCAGACAACCTTTTTGGGCAACAACATGGAAGACTCTGCTGGTATTCGTTTGTTGATCACAGCACAAAAGGATTCGATCGCAACTTTTATAACAATTCACCTTTTGTTCATTCCAAGCCAAAATCCTATGAAGAAATAAGAAACATAATAAGCGCAATGGTTTTGAAATCATCAACTGTTGCAGGAGGGGCTATATCTCTTAAAGAGGATAGTATTGACGATCTTGGAAGAATATTTTATGAGTTATTTGTTAACACACACGAGCATGGCAGTCGTGCTCAAAATAGATATAAGTGGATAAAACCAGGTAACAGGTTAATTTATACGTATGGAATAAACTTGTCTGATGAAGCAATAAATAATTACCTACTAAATGATAAAGTTCTTTCTGAATACATTTCCAGTCTTAAGAGAACCAACGTTTCTTCACGAAGGTTCATTGAAATAAGCATTATTGATTCTGGTTTAGGATATTGTGGCCGATGGTTGGCGGACCACTCTGATGCTGGCTTAACTCTAGACGTTGATGATGAATATAAGATAATTAAGAAATGCCTGAGGTTTAGAAGTTCATCTACAAATAATGATATAAAAGGGAATGGTTTGCCTTCAGTTATGGCATCATTAACCAAACTGCATGGTTTCATGAAAATAAGAAGTAACAGAGTCTCTATCTATAGAGATTTCAATACTAGCCCATATTGTTTTGAAGAAAGTGATGATTGTAAATTTTTAGACTGGTCAACTAAAAGCTATTGTGATGAGAATATAACTGAACATTCTGAAGTTAGCGGAGTTTCAATAACAATCCTTGTGCCCCTTATCGATAAAAATAACCCCAAGGATGAATAAAATGAGTGATATTTTACTTTTCAGATTTAATAAAATCAGCACTAAACTCTCACCAATAATGGCAATTTTCTGCATTTCATCACTAGATTTGCATCAACTAATCAAAGAAATAAAAGAAGATATAAGCAAAAATTTAGTACCCAATGAAGTATTAATTTTTGGCTTTGGAGTAGATGAAACACAGAAATCACGCTTACTAAATGATCAACTTTTTAACCAAGAGTTCGAGTCTTACATCGGCACAGCATCAAGTAAAATAAAATTTTTAAACGTTAGCAATGACGGTAACATCACTGATATAACGACGAAAGAAAAATATAGTTATCAGCATGAACTTCTCCAGACTGGAGCAAATGAAATCTTTAAGAAACGTAAGGGTGTAATAACCTCTACTTCAACGTATCATTTTAGTAAACCTTCAGGTGATCATTGTGATAAATTCATAAGGGCATCAAATTTGTTTACCTCAAGCGTTGAGGTGACTTTTTTAGCTATTGGGTTATTAAGCTCTATATCTTCAGCTTTAAAAAGAGTGTATGTAGACACTTCATCTATCTCATTTTTAGTTAGTACAGCACTACACTTGTCGAAAAAATTCCCTTCCAGCATTCCAGTAATTGAGAGCTTCGAGTCATATTCATTATTAAGTCAGCAGTTTAACTTTATCCGAGATGAAAATCAGTTAGTTATAATTTCGGCCACAACCAGCGGTGGGCTCGCTCGCACACTTGAAATAAAGAAAAAAATACCGCAGAAAAATATAAAAACACTTTTCTATTCTTCACTAGGTGAAAATCAAACTGGACTATATAACATCCTCGATGCTTTGGGAGGTGAAATATATTCAGAGTCACACGACAAATGTAATCTCTGTGCTAACGGGTCAAAAGTGATCAGACTTGAAGGTGAGCAGTTTTTGCCTGAAACGCCTAAACATGATTTACTCATGATAAAGAAAATAGATTTCAAAGCAGAAAGACAAAACTTTTTTAGAGAATTTGCAGCGAAAAAAATTCTAAATATTAATGCCATAACTCAAGAAAGCAATGACGAGTTTTACGACATCGACATCCCTACTTTATTGAAGGATAAACCTGATCTTCTTATTTCTGATATACGAAAAAAAATTAATAAGTTTTTTTCTCGTGACATTAACACAATCATTCATTTAGACGACGAAGGTTCAGAGCTTTTAGCATTAAAGGTCAAGGATATTATTAATGATGATGAATTAAAAATATTAAATTTCGGCAAGATGAAGGAATCCGATTATAGCAGTCTGTCATCTGTTTTTGTTGTAGCAGGAGCAATAACAACGGGCAGAAAGCTATTATCCGTCTCCAGAAAACTTAGATGTCTTGATAAGTCATCTTCAATTTCATATCTTGTCGTATTTTCAAAATTACAAAACTCAGCTAGTCTTGAGCAGCTAAGAAAAGACTTAAGCATGGGGGGGCATGAACTTATAGTTCTCAGGAACTGTTTCTTACCAAGGATCAGTGACAAGTCAAAAAGCCATTGGGATCTTGAGCATGAAAAACTTTCTCAGTTTAATAATGATAATCCTTTTGATGATTATTACAATCAACAAGAAATCCCTGACGATTTACTATCGAGATTAGCTTTACTTGAATCGCCCATAAGTCCTAATGAACTGTTCTTGAAAGATAGCAAAGGGAATTCTCTGAAGATCCGGGAAACATTTGTTTTTTGGGATAAACTGGCTATTGCAATAGAAGATTCTTCTCAAGCAGATGTTTTTTGGACTATTCAAACACTGCTTCATGATTTAAGAATGAATGATGGAAAGGGTTTATCCACAATTTATCACTACACACTTTTGAGCCCCATTTGCTTTGACCGATACAATGATGGCGTTATACAAGCATGCCTATTACGGTCAGCGTACTCTTCAGAGCTAAATTATGCTATTGATGAAAATTACAGTCAGCAAATGTGCGATATAATATGTTCGGTTGTCAGAAATTATGACAATGAACAAGGTGAAGGTTGCCTTGAGTTCTTAATGTCGATCTGGATCAAACACCTAAGAATAATTGACCGTCATCTGCAGGAAATTCTATCGTTAGAAAATCCAAGCATGCCTGACTCAGTTAAATTCTTATTGCACCAGATTAAACATGATTTATTTTTAAGTGAGTAGCTAGCATATTGAAGGTTGGTAATCCAACCTTCAATCCGCCCCTTGACCAACTCCCCTATGACTTAGGACACCCAAATGTAAGTATGCATTCCAACCTTCCGCTCATCGCCCAAAGCGGACCTTCAGCTCAGTCAGCTCGTCCGCCCCATGCCAACACCAGACATTAACAATGCAACGCGCATGACTTCCACCAAATAACAACTGGTGATGTCGCCAGTTCACTTATTGCACCTGATATGGTGCAACCCCTGCACCAAAACCGTTCAGGCTTCCACCGCAGCTTGCTGTTTACGAAAAATCTCTCCCCAGTAAAACCCTCTTTGCCCGTTATTTGTCTTTATATCTTTCTGTTTAAAAATCAATTCCCTTATTACGGGAATTTATTTCCTCAAACCTGGCACAACCCCTGCAATATTCCCTGCAAGCGTTACAAAACAGGTTAATAAACGGATGGATGCAATACAGAGCAAAGTTGAATCTGCTGACCAGACTCCAACCTCTGAAAGAGTACTGATGGTGCTCAGGATGGTTGCTGAATATGGCCGCCCCGTCAGCGCCAGTGAACTTGTTCATGCCTCTGGTTTAAACAAAAGCACAATGTACCGGCTGTTAGCCTCGTTACGCCGTTGGGGATTTGTGATGGAGTCAGATGCGCTGTATGCGCCGGGCCCTGCCTGCCTGCAAATGGCACTTAACTTTGATGCCGTCACGCTGCTTTCCCTGCATGCGAATGACGCGATGATTGATTTGCGAGACACCACGCAGGAAACCGTTGCAGTGACTGTCGTTATGCAGCAAGAAGCGGTGTGCATCAGCATGTTAGAACCCCGGCAATCCTTACGCTGTTCGTTCGAAAAGGGGCGCAGTTTACCGCTGTATCGAGGGGCAACAGCAAAATGCCTTTTGGCGCATTTGCCTTTACCTGCCAGGCAGCATATTGCGAAAACCCACATCAGCAACATGTTCGAACGTGAAGTCTATGAGAACGAGTTACTCAAGATTGTTCAGCAGGGCTATGCCTGCACAGAAAGCGAAGTGGATGACGGTGTATGGGGCGTAAGTGTTCCTGTGCTTTCACCCAATCAACAACTGCTTGGGGCTTTAACGCTAATGGCCCCCATTATTCGTACTCAGAACAAGCACCAGCGTCTTATCGAAGAAACGCTGAATGCAGCCAAACGTATTCAAGCCAGTTTGAATGCGACATTTACGCAGGCATCACCTGCTTTTCATCATCAATCTTAATTTCAGGAAGTGAGCCCATGCCTTCATTCAAACACACAGTTAAACATGCACTGCTGTCACTTAGCTTACTGAGCATTTCTGCAGCAGCCCTCGCTGCCGGGGCACCCATCAAAGCGGTGACCGATGCCACATTCCCACCGATGGAGTTTACTGAAAACCAGAAAATGACGGGGTTTGATATTGAACTGACAGAAGCCATTGCGCACAAGCTTGGCCGTTCAGTGCAATGGACCAACGTTGATTTTAAAGGGCTGATCCCCAGCCTGACCGCGGGCCGTGCAGATATTGCTGTCTCTGCAATTTACATCACGCCCGAACGCCAGAAAGTAGTTAATTTCACTAAGCCATACATGGCTGGTGGCCTGGTAACACTGGTTAAAGAAGGCAATAACACCATTAAAAGTGCAGATGACTTGAAAGGTAAAAAAGTTAGCGTACAGACAGGCACCAAATCTGTCGAATGGCTGCATACCCATATTCCAGAAGCGCAAACTGTTGAAGTTGAAAAGAACCAGCAAATGTTCAACCTGGTGAGTATTGGCCGGGTGGATGCAGCGGTAACAGGTAAACCTGCTGCATTCCAGTACGCCCGCACGCGTGGTGGCGTGAAAGTTTTACCGGGTTCCCTGACCAGTGAAGAATACGGAATTGCTGTGCGTAAAGATGAAACCAGCCTGGTTGCAGATATTAACAACGCGTTAGATCAACTGAAGGCAGACGGCACCTATAAACAACTGGTCGATAAGTGGTTCCCGGTTTCAGCGAAGTAATTCACTGGCAAAAACACAGGATTAACGATGAGTTTAGATCTTGATTTCGCGCCAGTGTTTGCCAGCAGCAATGCGCTGCTGGCAGGTACAGTGGTGACTATTGAAATTACCCTTTGTGCCCTGGTTCTGAGCTGTATTCTGGGTTTGATAATTGGTGTTGCCAGAATTAACCCACAGCGAAAAGTTGTCTATGGTATTGCCAGCGCTTACGTTGCGGTGATCCGTGGTACACCATTATTAGTGCAGCTGTTTATTTGGTATTACGGGCTACCTCGAGTCGGGGTCATGCTGCCGTCATTTTTTTGTGGCGTGATTGGGCTCGGTCTTTATTCCGCTTCTTATGTTTCCGAAATTGTACGCGGCGCCATTACCTCCATTGACCGGGGCCAGAATGAAGCGGCACGGTCGTTGGGAATGTCATCAAAACAGGCAATGATGAAAATCATTCTTCCCCAGGCGGTGGTACGCATGTTACCGCCGTTGGGGAATGAATTTATTGCGTTAATTAAAAACTCTGCGCTGGTTTCGTTAATTACCATTCACGATGTAATGCAGCAGGGTAATACCATCATCAGTAATACCTACCGCGACCTTGAAACCTACCTGGTTATTGCAGTGATTTATTTTGTACTGACCAGCATTACCGTGACGGCATTACGCTACTTTGAAAAACGGCATCACCAGAGAGGGGAGCAGTAATGTCGAATCACAACGCCAACCCACAACCTCAAATCAGTATTCGCGACCTGCACAAGCGGTTTGGTGACAATGTGGTGCTGAACGGAATTGATTTCGATGTGTTCAGCGGCCAGGTGATTGTCATTATTGGGCCAAGTGGCTCGGGTAAAAGTACTTTCCTGCGTTGCTGTAACGGGCTTGAATTGCCAGAGCGCGGCAATATTACCTTGTGCGGAACACCTTTAATCACGAATGGTAAGCCACTGCCAGAAAAGCAGTTAAACGAACTGCGCAAAGAAGTTGGCATGGTGTTCCAGTCATTTAACCTGTTTCCTCATTTGTCTGTTCTGGAAAACCTGTGTGTTGCGCCAGTGATGTTGCGCAAAATTGATAAAGCAACAGCGCAGAAGCAGGCAATGAAGTTGCTGGATAAAGTGGGGCTGACAGCAAAGGCGCAAGCCATGCCGGGCAACCTTTCCGGCGGGCAAAAACAACGTGTCGCCATCAGCCGCGCTCTGGCTATGTCGCCCAGTGTCATGCTGTTTGATGAACCCACCTCGGCACTTGATCCTGAATTGGTTGGCGAGGTACTGCAGGTAATGAAGATGCTTGCCAGTGAAGGTATGACCATGATGGTGGTAACCCATGAGATGGGATTTGCCCGTGAAGTGGCTGATGTCGTCGTGGTAATGGATGGCGGCGGTATTGTGGAAGCAGGCCCGCCTGAGCAGGTGTTTGGCGCGCCGCAAAATGAGCGCACCCGCCAATTTCTCAATGCGGTATTAACACGGCAATAGCACCAGATCGGAGATGAATTACGTATGAGCACCAGGCAGATTTTTGCCCGCCATGCCTGGCTTGAACAAGGCTGGCAGCGGGATGTACTGATTTCATGGAATAACCAGGGGTTTATTACGGCAGTCGAGCCCAACTCAATGCGGCCTGACAGTGCTGAGTCTGTCTGCTGGCTGCTGCCAGGAATGCCGAACCTTCATTCTCATGCTTTTCAGCACATTTTTTCTGGCATGACTGAATACCGCCAGAACCCGGCAGACAGCTTCTGGAGTTGGCGGAAATTAATGTATGCCTTTGCTCAGCAAATCACGCCGGAACAACTCGAAATTATCGCCACGCAGCTTTATAACGAGATGCTGGCTGGCGGATATACCTCTGTTTGTGAATTCCATTACGTCCACCACCAGCCTGGCGGTGAACCCTATCATGATGCTGTTGCGATGAGCGCCGCACTGGTTCGTGCCGCTCAGCGCACTGGCATTGGCATGACATTGCTGCCGGTGCTCTACCAGGCCAGTGGTTTTGGTAGTTTGCCGCCAGAAGCGCATCAGTACCGTTTCACCCACGATAAGCCATCTTTCCTGGCCTTTTGGGACCAGTTATTCAGTTTGTGCCAGGCGGCGGGCGTAAAACTGGGGCTGGCACCGCACTCATTACGTGCAATCAACCCTGATGATTTGCAGGCGGTGTTGTCACATATTTTTGCGGCCGATGCCACTGCACCTGTTCATATCCACGTTGCTGAACAACAAAAAGAGGTTGATGACTGCCTTGCCTGGAGCGGGAAACGCCCGGTACAGTGGTTGCTGGATAATTTTGATGTGGATTCTCGCTGGTGCCTGATTCATGCCACCCATATGGATGAACAGGAATACAGCGAAGCGGCGGCGACTGGGGCAGTTATTGGTTTATGCCCAACGACAGAAGCGAACCTTGGCGATGGCATTTTTGATTATCGCCAGTGGCAAACGCACCGCGGCCATTGGGGGATTGGTTCAGACAGCCACATTGCCGTGAATGCGGCAGAGGAGTTACTGCAACTGGAGTATTCACAGCGGCTTGTGCATCAGCAGCGCAATATCTGTTGCAGTGATAACGAACCCGATGTCGCCAGTTATCTTTATCGCCACGCGTTGCAGGGCGGGGCACAGGCTTCTGGCCGGCTCGTTTCAGGTATTCAGCCAGGCATGCTCGCTGATTTTATTGAACTGGATGCAGACAATCCTGCACTGGCGGGGCTTTCGCCAGACTATATTCTTGCGGCCCATATTTTTGCCAGTTCACGGCAATCTGCCATCAGGCGGGTATGGACCAGGGGAATACAGCGTTACCAGGCGGCAGGCACACCCGTGTTGGCTCAACAAGCTGATATCGCTGCTATTCGCCAAACTGTTCTTGCAACCTGCACGTCAGAATAAAGGGCGCAATGGTGACTCAGCGTGCTGTGAAAGATAAGCGGTATGTTTATCGGTTCCACTTAATCCATTAACGGAGAACGGGCATTTCAGCTAAAGCACTACAACAGATTGGGAGATGTTATTTGCCACTCAGTACAGAAAAAGCTTCACGAAGAAGGGCATTTATTGCAGACACCACTGCACTGGTTCTCTTCTTTACCACCACTGGTATTCTCAATGAACGCTTTATCGCTGGAATGACCTGGGACCAGGTATTCCATGCGCGCCTTATCGGTGCGGTGCTGATGATTCCGGTTGCCCGGCCCTACGGTATTTGGCGTGACTGGGTAATGAAGTATGCGGGGCCTGGGCGTTTTTCAAGATTGCTGTGGGACAGCCTGGCACTGATGACTTTCCAGGTTCCGCTCTATGCGGTAATTATTGCATTCAGTGGTGCATCGGGAAGTGGGCTGGTAAAGGGCACGCTTGGCGCAGCGCTGATGATGCTTTGCCTGGGGCGCCCTTATGGTGCTTTTCTTAACGGGATCCGCAGGCTGTTCTCTCTTCCTCCTGGTGGCGAAAAGCCGATGTCATTGAATGAGTGAATCACTGGTCTGTGCTGTTGTAACGACGGGAATGACCCGTTTTCTCGGGCTCGGAAAAGTTGACTGCAACTGCGCAACAATACGTATCCGTCCGTGATAAGGCGAGGTTTAAGACAGTACGTTAAACGTCATACAAGGCCTGCATGCTGGTACGCATTACCCTCACTGTTTTGTGATCTTTATGTAGCCCGCTTCCGGCACTCGCCTGGCTTAGGCAAGATCCAGGGGCAGCTATGAGCGAGAAACAGACATTCTCACCTTACGATAGTCTCGTCTATATTAACGATCGCATTCAGGGCTGGCAGGTAAAACAGACGCGTGACTCGCTATTGAGATTGTAAATTTTTTTGAAGATAATTGAGGAGATATATGGGCCGGGCCGATTATTTAACAGATATCAATGGAATTTTTTATCGGGCGATAGATCCTGCTTATCGGAACTTTTCTTTATCGGGGTCCAGAGAGCCGGGCCGTTACTCAGACAGTAATCAACCCACGCTGTACCTCAGTTCATCGCCGGAAGGCGTAGAAGCCGCCATGAAATCCCACAGTGGCAGCAGGAGTGCCAACCTTGAAATAGTCAAAGTAAGGGTTATCACTGAGAAAATTTTTGATTTAAGAAATGCAGAGGCATTACTGGCGGCAGATATTGATCTTAATGATGCCATTGCGCCATGGCAGGAAATTGTGCATGAGGGCGGCATTCCCAAGTCTTGGAAATTGCGTAATCGCCTCGAGTCACTTGGCATAAATGGTTTAATAGACCCTTCCCGAAAAGCACCGGGTCTTTGGCATTTAGTTCTTTTTTCCTGGAATCAGAACAGTACATCTCATGCATATATTCTTGAATGAACAAATGAGATTGACATCCTTGCAAAAGTTAAGTGTAGGTATAGAGGGTATGTAACCCCTATGTCTTCTTCTGGCACAGAGCGGCCAGTCAGCTTCTTCGGCGCGTGTTACTTCAACGCTCGCCATTAAACACAAATATGATGGCAGGCCAGGGCGTTACTGGCGAAGTGGTGGATCATTAACGCGGGTGGGTCATTAGCCGGTGGAACATTTACTGTGCCAAACCAGGCAGGGTTAGCCGGGCAAACGGATCCACAAATGTAGGCAGGTATGCCTGCAAACAGGCCTGAAATAGGTCTGTGGACGTGGCCTGTTGAAATGGCCATTAGCCTGCCCGTGGAGTGTTTAATCAAATCCTCCATCTCTGCCAGACCCCTGCACATTGTTTCGTCTAACGTCGGTATGCCAGATGCAAATACGTGATGGTGCAAAAACAACAATGACGGCGTGTCGCCTGCAGCGTTGAGTTGTTTATCTAACCATTCCAGGTGGCCTGCCACACTGCCGTAATCCTCAGAATCAATTGATGAATCCAGACCAATCAGGCGAATATTCCCTGCATCGTGGATAAAGTGCAGGGCCTCTCCCTGGGGATCGTGCGCCCATCTGTTCTCACCCCAAACCGAACGCATCAAACAGCGGTCATCTGAGTTACCTGGCAAGATCAACGAAGGGTACTTTTGCTGATTGAGGCGTGCAGCTATCTTTTTGTAACCTTCATGCCAGTGCCCATCGGTAAGATCGCCTGTAAGTACCAGTATGTCTGGTTGCAGATGCTTAAGCCAGGTCAGAGCCTGGTCAAACCGAAGCAGGTGATCATTTTCAGGTGCAGCGTGAATATCGGAAACCTGCACTATCAGCATAAAGACCTCATAGGAGTATGGTGTGAAGAAAATAAAGCACAGGGTTATGATTTTCGACCATGAATTCGGTTTCAATATTGGTGTATTTTTTTACCACCTTATTTTCAATAGATTGGCATAGCTTTCCGCTAAGCGTACCAGATTGTTTTATATAAATTTTGTTATGACGTCCACTCTCTGCAAGGAGTGGGCGTTACTTTCTTTGTACCATATTAATTATTGGGGGCCAGGGGCGGAACCTCATGGCGTGTTGACACAAGCAGCAAAGAAACCGGAGAGGCCAGCAAGCTGGTAATTCTGCCCGGTATCTGTATATTTAACCATGTGTTTGTGACTAATAAAAAGGATAAGAGGGATGAGTGGCGCAGTTCAACAAATAAATTTTGAAGTCTGTGAAAATCCGGATACAGAACGACTACGTCCTATTGAAGAAGGGCTCAATCATTTCAATGATTCAATTACAGCGATGAGTGATCGCAAGCCACTATCTGTATTAATAACATCCAGCAAAACGGGCGAAGTGCTCGGAGGAATGCAAGGTCGTTCTTCGTTGGGGTTACTTTTTATAGATCTTTTTTATCTTCCACCCGAGTTGCGGGGAATGGGAATTGGTACAGAAGTCCTCAGCCGCTTCGAGGATGAAGGGCGTAAAAGGGGCTGTATTGCTGCTTTTTTGTATACGATAAGCTTTCAGGCTCCTGATTTTTACAAAAAGCATGGCTGGGAAGAGTTTGGGCGCATTGACTGCAAACCGGAAGGGGCAAGTCGAATCTTTATGAAGAAATCTCTATAACTTCGGCATAATCGTTCTCTTCCCAATTATATGATTTATTACTATCAATAATTAAACCAGGAACTCCTGATGAAAGCACTTTCTATCGTTCACCCTGCAGGAACACAAATTGCCAGTGGATTGAAAACGCTAGAAATTAGGCGATGGCAGCCTGAAGTTCAGGCCGGAGAAAAGATACTACTGGTTGAAAATGAACATTTCCTGACAACGGATGGTCAAGAGGAGGCTGGCAGGGCCGTCGCTGTCATTACTTTGGGAGAAATCAGGGCATTCAGACGAGAGGACATCCCTCAAGCATGTGCATCCTATTACGAAGACGGATGGCTGGCCTGGGAAATAAAGACAGTTAAGAAAATCGATAATCCATTCTCAATCCGCGCTGCACGGAAGCTTTACGAGATTGATGACACAGTACTCCATTCTGTGGAGCTGACAAACATTCGGTAAATCCCGCGCCAGGAATTTTTTCACGAGCCAAAAATCCAGTTTTCTGGCGTTCCCACTGGTGCCACCTGATGCCCGTGGTGAGCCGGGAGCAGAAGTTGCCAGCATAATTTCTTTGAAATTAAATATCGGTTTAAAATCGGGCCGGGACAGTACGAGATAATGCCCCATTCAATGAGATAAACAATGATTAAAAGCCCGACGTACGTTTTCGTATAACGCAGGCGAGAGCATTAAATTATCCCAAATATTGTTATGTCCAGCCTTTGGAATGATCAGCAGTTGTTTTTGGCAACTGCATGATGCCGAGGACAGCAGTTTTTGCGGTATTTCAGAAGGAATGATTGCATCATTTTCGGCAGCAATAACCAGTAAATTCCCGCCAAACTCAGAAACTATGCTCCAGGCATCCGTATGTTCCCAGTTGCGCTGTTTGCGTATGATTGCAGAAAAATCAGGACCAAACTTAACCTTATATGCAGGTATCGAGTAGACACCGGGAACCATGAGGATTAGAGACTGGAACCGAATCATTTTACTCAGTTGAAGTGCATTGTAGGCTCCCATACTTACACCTATACAGCCTGTAAGTTCTGGCCTCAGGGATGCAATGACCGCCTCTGCTTGCATTGTTCGACTAAACAGCGAGGATTCGTTAATGTTCCCGCCTGTCTCACCATGACCTAAAAAATCAAAAGTCGTCGTTCCAAAGCCTAAAGTATCCAGAAGTTCCCGGTATTTATAGAAAACGGTTCGATTTTTACCACCGCCATGAAGCAACAGAACATGCCCATTGGGCCCATATGTGCTTTCTGCGTAAAGCATGGAGCCATGGAACGGAACCTGAAAATAGTGAACGGCAATCATCTGGATATGAATTTTTGGATGAATGATTTATTCGTTGTATCAGACCTGGTTACCCCGTGCAATGTCATGCTCTTCAATCCGCACCAGGAACAGGCAATAGCGTATTAGTGTTAGTGCTAACGCAGGTACACCACAACCTTGCTTTTGCCTGCATGTCTGGCGGGGCGGCTGGGCTATTTCGTCTCAAGGCATTGCGCTTTACTTTCCACAAAACCGGCATATGCCCGTCGCACTGCGGCTGTTTGTCGATACAATTAAAGCAACATTACGCGCACAAGATTAATTCACTTGCCGGTAATGGCTGTGCTGGCTGGTATTACGGATTGCAGAGAAGATAACTTCTTCTATCCTGGGTTACGCGCTGTATGGCAATATTGCCACCCAACGGGTTGTGCTTTGAGGAGCCGGACATGACTAGCTTTTATCAACTTACTGCGACCAGCCTGAGTGGCCAGCCCATCTCTATGGCCGACTATGCCGGCAAACTGGTTCTGGTGGTAAATACCGCCAGCCATTGCGGTTTTACTCCACAATACGCAGGCCTTGAAACGCTTTACAAAAAGTATGCCGCGCTGGGGCTGGTAGTGCTCGGTTTCCCTTGCAACCAGTTCGGTAAGCAGGAACCCGGCGGCGCAGACGAAATTGCTCAGACCTGCCATATCAACTACGGTGTGAGCTTCCCGATGTTCGCAAAAGTAGAGGTCAACGGCGCTGCCACGCACCCGGTGTTTCGTTACCTGAAAGCCGGGTTGCCCGGTGTGCTGGGGGGGCGAATTAAGTGGAACTTCACTAAATTCCTGGTTGGGCGCGACGGCCAGCCACTTCGGCGTTTTGCACCGTTTACCACCCCAGAAAAAATGGAAGCCGCAATTCTTGTCGCACTTGAAATCTAAGTGTTCCCGTTGTTCGGGCCATTTATGTTCAGAAAGCTTCCGCTAACATTGTGTGAAGCTGGCTCCTGCTCTTCACTCAATATTCACATAGCTCCATTAGGCACTCTTAACCTGCAAATATTACTGCAGCTTAAATAATCCTTAATTCCATACAAAAAGTAAGATATTTAGCTACGCTTAATTCGTTCTCTCATATAAGGGGGATTTAGCGTGAAAAAAACTCTGTTGTCTCTGGCCTTGCTTCTGGCAAGTGGCGCTGCGTGTGCGCAACAAATAAGTGATAAATATGCTGAAGATGCCTTTATTTATGCGTATTCGATGGATGAAGCGTACAAGTTCTTTTATGAAACGGCTGTCAAGACCGATACACCTTTGAATCGTTTTCAGAACATCCGCCACATTGCTGATGATACCTACACCGACCACCCAACCATTAACAACGACACCCTGCATTTAATGGGCTGGCTTGATGTGGCGGCGGAACCGGTTATTGTCAGTATTCCGGATATGGATAAAGGGCGTTACTGGATTTTGCACACCATGGATATGGGGCATTACACCACGTCAATGATTGGTTCCCGCCTGCGTGGCACCAAAGGCGGCCACTTTATGTTTGCCGCCCGTTCATGGAAAGGTGAAGTACCCGCCAGTGTGACCGAGGTTATTCGGGTGGATTCTGATTTCCTCAAGCTGATGGGCCGTATCATGGCGACCGGGAAAGAAGATGAAAAAACGGCGCTGAATTACATGGATGACTGGAATATCCGCACGCTCTCGGCTTACCTCGGTGTGCCCGGGCCCAAACCAAAAGAGCGCACATTCCCGGACCCGGCAAAAACCAACTGGTTACAGCGGGTGAACTTTGTGCTGTGTGAAGGCGACATGGGCACGACGGACAAAAAATGGCTGGATAAATATAAGGATATTGGCCTGGCGCCCTGCAAGGAAGACTTCACCCCAGAACAACTGGATGCTGCCAAACGGGGTGAAAAACTGGGGATGGCGTATTTGGCTGAACTGGCGCCAAAAATGAAAAACGCCGGGAAACTACTCGGCACCCGTGAACAGTTACAAAATGGCCAGCGCGACCTGTTTGCCGAAGGAACCTTTCTTGGGCAATGGGGGTTGCCGCCAGATGAATCTGTTTACTTACAGGAAGTGAAAGGTTCTGACGGGCAAAATATTAATGGAGCCAACGGGAAAAAATACCGTATGCACTTTAAGGCACCGGATGTCAGCCAGTTCTGGTCCTTCACGGTGTATGCCACAGATACCAAATTGATGGCGCACAATGCTATTAACCGCCACAGCCGTGGGGACCGCACCCTTAAACCGGGGCCGGACGGCATGTATACCATTGAGCTTAGCGCCAAAGGCGATGCTAAAAACGCTAACTGGTTACCGATCCCTGAAAAAGACGCCTATATCATTATGCGTATGTACGGGCCGAGCAAAGCCATTCAGGAGGGGGAATATAAGTTCCCGGTAGTGGAAGTAGTGAAATAAGCAGGCGGGCAGGGCCTGTAATAACAGGCTCTGCAGCAAACCTCAGCAGTTAAATAAGTGCCCAAAATATGGGTGATAAAGAGAAAGACTCTATAACTGCACAATAATCGCAATATTGGCAATAAAAGGAAAAAACCAGGAAAGCTCAGACCGGCCCTGATGGGGAAAACTGATTTGCCGGGGCATTCAACTCTTAACATTCAAAATCCTTTCAAATACATACACCTGTATTCAGATAATTCCTAGTGTGTCGATTTGTGTTGAATCAGATAATGCCTATCTTTCATCGTTGGGGCCGTGCGGTAGCTCCCCCATAAATCTGCATCATTATTTTCATCAGGGGGCCGGGAATGGCGCCCATCTGGATGCCAGGAACCGATTTATGCTCAATCGCATCACTGTTCAATTACCGGCGGATGGACTTGTCTTTTGGAAACTTTCTGGCCGGGAAGCTATCTCTGAATCTTTCGCTTTAAATCTGCAACTGTTGGGGACGGATGCCCGTCTGGATCGCAGCAAACTGTTGGGCCAGCCCGTTACAGTAACCATTCCGACTCAAACCCTGACTACAGACCGTTATATCAATGGCAAAATTACCCGTGTGGCCGTGAGCGCAGTAGAGCTCTCTGGCACACGTTACGCGGTCTACCAGTTGACGGTGGAGCCAGACCTCTGGCCCATGAAACGCGACCGCAACCTGCGTATTTTCCAGGGGCAAACCGTTCCGCAAATTGTGAAAACCCTGCTGGGTGAGTACAACGTCAATCTTGAAGACAAGCTGATTGGCAGCTACCGGGTCTGGGATTATTGCGTTCAGTACCAGGAAAGCAGCTTTGACTTTATTTGCCGCCTGATGGAGCTGGAAGGGATAGCCTGGCATTTCCGCCACGAAGCAGATAAACACACCCTGATCCTGACCGATTCCGCGACCCAAAACACACCGTTCACGGGCTATGAAATTATCCCTTACCACCAGACGCAGTCAGGCGGGAGTACCGACGAAGAAGGGATTGGGCAGTGGGCTATAGAAGATTGCGTCACCCCGGGGTTGTACAGCCTGGACGACTATGACTTCCGCAAACCCAATGCCTGGCTGTTCCAGAGCCGACAAAACCCGGCTTCACCTGCACCGGGAGCCATCGACGTGTACGATTGGCCCGGGCGCTTTGTCGAACATGGGCATGGTGAGTTTTACGCGCGCATTCGCCAGGAACGCTGGCAAGTTGAACACCAGCAAATCGCCGGAACGGCAACTGCCATTGGTATTGTGCCGGGGAATACCTTCCAACTAACGAACGCGGCTTTTTTTGATGATAACGGCGAATACCTGGTCACGGCGGCAGAGTACACCTTCGAAGAAAACCGCTATGCCAGTGGTGAAGATAACAACACTATTCACCGTATTGATTTCAGTGTTATCCCCTCTACGGTGGTTTTCCGCCCGCTCCAAAAAACACCCTGGCCGCGTACCTTTGGGCCGCAAACCGCCCGGGTTGTTGGCCCCAAAGGAGAGAGCATCTGGACTGATAAATATGGCCGGATAAAAGTGAAATTCCACTGGGATCGCCTGGCGAAAGGGGATGATACCAGTTCCTGTTGGGTTCGCGTTTCCAGTGCCTGGGCAGGCCAGGGGTATGGCGGGGTACAAATTCCCCGCGTCGGCGATGAAGTGGTAGTCGATTTTATTAACGGCGACCCGGACCGGCCGATTATTACCGGGCGTGTTTACAACGAAGCCAGTATGCCCCCCTGGGCATTACCCGCCGCCGCGACCCAAATGGGTTTTCTCAGCCGCTCGAAAGACGGCACTGCCAGCACCGCTAACGCATTGCGTTTCGAAGATAAACCCGGCGAAGAACAGGTCTGGGTTCAGGCGCAGCGCAATATGGATACCCTGGTCAAGAATGACGAAACCCACAGCGTGGGCGGCTCACGAACAGTGAGTGTGACACAGGATTACACCGGCACCGTGGAAGGCGCACATACCCAGGCGACACAGTTAGCTCAGAACGAAGTGGTGGGCGGTGGTTATACCCAGTTGGTTAAGGGCGCAATGGTGATGGCCTCCGATACAGAAATAAGGCTGGTTTCCGGCAATTCTGCGCTGGTGCTGGGGGCGGGAGGGCAGGTCACGCTGCTGTGCTCAGATTTTGCCATCAACGCCTCAGGCGGCGGGCAAATTAATACGCGCGGCATGCTGGATCTTAACCTGACAACGCCGTCAGAAAATACGGCGATAAACCCAACGATTAATGATATCCAGCAAGCGGTTGCTGCTGTGTTTAAAAAGGGAACGGGTAACGCATGAGTCAGCCTGTATTTACGCTTTCTGAAGGGACGCTAACCCTGCCGCAAGCCGGCCAGGATAACAGCATCACCATCCTTAAATTTGACGATGCAGGTGCTTCACTGGTGATTACCCGCGCCTGGGATGTGAAACCCGGCGACGAGGAAAACTACCTAAACCAGCAACTGGCAAAAATTAAGCGCACCATGAAACGTGTTGTGCTGGGGGAGATCCAGCCAACCCAGGTGGCGGGCCTGGATGCCCGGGAAGTTGCTCTCAGCTTCGATAACCAGGCCACGAGAGTAAATGAGCGCATTGCTGTGTTGCGCCACCAGGATCACCTGATGGTGATGACTCTCACCCGAATCACGCCATTTGATGCCAGCGCAGATGCATTCTGGGCCGCGATTAAAGATGGATTTCAACCTGGAGCATAACGGTGACGGATTACCTTGCGGCCCGCATGAATGACCCACTAAGGCACAGCTCCGCTATCGCGGACTTTGTCAGTGGTCTTGTGGAAGGGGCAGTTGTTGTTGGGGCGATGGCTCTCGCAGCAACGGGCATTGGCAGCATTCTTGTCGCCGTTGCCGTTGGCGCGTTGATGGTCAGTGGTAAATTAACCGAGATAGGCAATGCGGCCGGTGACTTCGTTGGCGGCCTTTTCCCCCGTGGGTCGCCTGATGCTTTTATTGCCTCTGGTTCCCATAATGTACAGATCATGAAGCAAAAGGCAGCCCGTGCCGCCGGAACCGTCAACCGGGCCTGGTTAGAGTCTGGCGCCGCCGAGGAAGGCACAGACTGGCTGGGGCTTGGGCTGGGCCTGCTGGCGGGTGTGGCGAACACTGCACGTATCGTAATGAACCCGATGGGTGCCCTGGTAGACACAGTGCGCAAAGAAGGCGTTGATGGCCTGCTTGAGGATGCCAAATCTTTCAGTTACAACGTTTGGGAAAGCCTGGCGCAACCGGTGGTGGAAAGTGCCAGCCCTTATGCGACAGCAATGCCAGAAGACAGAGTGAACTGCACCAAAGGCCACGCCATCACCACCAGTAATTTTATTGCCCAGGGCTCCAAAAAGGTTCTTATCAACAACCAGCCTGCTGCGCGCAATGGTGATAAAAGCACTTGTGAAGCCGTTATCGAACTGGTCGCAAACCCGCGAGTCCGTATTGGCGGGGACACGGTCACCGTGCGTGATATTCACAGCGGTAAAAATATGCTGGCCTATTATGCCGGGGTGATTACTGGCTCGCTTGGCATAGGGCTATTGCGGCAGTTGTTAAAAGAAGGGATTAGCTGCCTGATTCTGCGCCAAATGGGAAGAGACTTTGCCTGCCCGCTGATGGGCGCGATGCTTGAAAATATTGGTGGAACAGTTATGAGTGCGGCGGTGGCGACCGCAGTTGTCGGCAGTGCGCAAACCGCGCACCCGGTCAATATTGCCACCGGTGCAAAAGTGCTGGCCGGGGACGAAGAACGGGATTTTGTCCTCCATGACCGGATCCCGTTGTACTGGCAACGAATTTACCACAGCCGCAATACCGCCACCGGCATGCTGGGCCAGGGCTGGATGCTGCCCTTTGAAACACGGCTGCATCGCCTGGCAAACAATCAATTGATTTATAAGGATATGTCCGGGCGTGAGATGGACATGGGGGAGGTTAACCCTGGCGATGTTATCTTCTTCCAGCAAGATGGCCTGAAGCTGTTTTGCAGCCCGAACGGCGCGATGATCCTGCAAACGGACCAGGGCGAGTTCCAGCTCTATGAGCCGGACCCGACCCGGCCTAATCAGTGGCGTATCCAGTCTGTTTATGATCGCCACGAAAACGTCCATTATTTTGACTGGGATAACCAGGGGCGACTGACCCGGATTTCCAGTGACAACGAAGAGCTGAATGTTGAGCTCGATTATACCGATTTCCCGGACGGTATCCCGGAAGGCCGGCTGGGCGCGGTGTACCAGGTTTATGACGGAACCCGGCATTTGCTGGTGTCCTACCAGTACAACGCCCGTGGGCAATTAACCCATGTCGCCGATGCCGACAGTATTGTGACCCGCCGTTTTGGCTGGGATGATGCCAGCGGTATGCTGGCCTGGCACGCCTATGCGACGGGCCTGACGCTGCACTACCAGTGGCAGGCGAGTACGCTGCCCGAAGCACCCTTCTGGCGAGTCTGTGCCTGGCAGGTGTGCGATGACCAGGGCAACCAACTGGAAAGCTGGCACTTCGACACCGACGAAGCCGCCCGTCACACCCGGCTCTACAATGATAACGGGGTCACCAGCAACCACCACTGGGATACCTTATCCCGAATTACCCGCTATACCGATACCCACGGTGGAGACTGGCGTTTTACCTGGTCTGGCGCCACGGAACAATTGCTGACCCTGACGGAGCCGGAAGGTGGCGTGTGGGAGTTTGCCTGGGATGAACGCGGCAACCAAACGCTGGTGCGAGACCCGCTGGACAGAGCGACGTTAACCACCTGGCACCCCTGGTACAGCTTCCCGGTGAAAGAAGTACTGCCGGACGGTGCAGTCTGGCAATACGAATACAATGTGGCCGGGGATGTCATCAGCGTTACTGACCCGCAGGAAGGTGTAACCCGTTTTGAATGGAACGAACAGGGCGACTTAATCCGGCGCACTGATGCGCTGGAAAACAGCCACCGCTTCTGGTGGAACTGGCGTGGCCAGCGCGTGCGGGAAGAAGACTGCTCGGGTCACCAGAGCCACTGGGTCTATGATGCCGCCGGGCGGCTGGTTCAGACCACCGATGCGCAGGGCAATGCGGAGCAATACACCTGGAGCCCGGCGTCGCGCCTGGCAGTCTGGCGGCGAGCCGATGGCCGTGAAACCCGGTTTGACTACAATCACGCGGGCCTGCTGTGCGGCCAGAGTGTGGATGGCATGCTGGAAAGCCATGTGGTGCTGAATGCCCGCGGCCAGGTGACGGAAGCGGTGAACCCGGCAGGCCAGGTGACACGTTTTGATTTCAGCCCGGAAGGGCGTTTGCTGGCGCTGACCAACGGCAACCGTCAACAGTGGCGTTTTGATTACAGCCCGCAAGGGTTGCTGCGCAGTGAGTCTGACTACGCAGGGCGCAGGACAGAGTACCGTTACAATGCCGCCCAACAGGTAGTGACCCAGACCCGCTATCCGGAAGCGGGCAGTACGCTGGCGCCGCAGGTGCTGAATTTTGAGTACGATGGCGTGGGGCGACTGGTGGCGCGTGAAACGGCGCAACACCGCACGGAATACCGTTACAGCGCCCTGGCGACAGAAATCCGGCGTATGCCTTATGCGGCCTGGCGGCAGTCGGTTGTTACCGGGCGCGAGCCGCAGGAGACAGAGCTGCTGGTTTTCCGGCGCAATTTACTGGGTGACCTGGTGAGTGAGGAAAATGCAGACGGCACGTATCTGCACGACCGGGATGCGCTGGGAAATCTGCGCGCCACCACATACCCGGATGGCCGCCAGTTGCAGTACCTGCGTTACGGCACCGGGCACCTGCTGGAGATGCAGTTGTCGCTGGGCGGGCAGACCCACAGCCTGGCAGGTTACCAGCGTGACAGGCTGCACCGTGAGACGTCGCGCACGGCGGGGCCGTTACAGCTGGAAACGGAATATGATGTGGTGGGCCGGGTTACCCGGCAGCACTGTGCAGACAGTACCCGGTCGCAGCTGGTGTATGAGCGACGTTACCAGTGGGACCGTGCAGACCAGATAATCCGCGAGATGCTGACCGACGGCGCCCCGGCAGGGCCGGGCGAGAAGTACCGCCAGAGCCTGTGGGGTTACGACGCGGCAGGCCGCCTGACGCAGAGCCATCAGCCGGGCAGTGAAGAGCATTTCTGGTACGACGGTGCGGATAACCGGACGGACGCAACACTGCATCCGGTGTGGAATAACCTGCTGAAGCGCCTGGAGGGTGTGGCAAGGGAATACGACGGTTTCGGGCGGATGGTGACGCGGCATGACACGCGTCGTGGCGTGAAACAGCGCTTTACGTATGATGAAGAGCAACGCATCAGTGCGGTGGAGCTGGAAGGTGACCCGGAGTGGCGCCGTGCGGAATACCGCTACGATGCACTGGGGCGACGGACAGAGAAACGGCTGTGGAAACGCCACCAGGACAGGGATAAAGACAAAGACACATTCACGCGAATTCGTTATGCGTGGAGCGGTCTGCAACTGGTGGGTGAACATGACAACACCCGGCCGGGCGCCGCAGTGCAGTATGTGTATGAAGAAGGGAGTTACCAGCCACTGGCCCGTGTGGAAAGCCAGGGGAATGCGGTGGCGGGCCTGTACTGGTACCACGGAGGGCTGAACGGCCTGCCGGAGCAGGTGACGGATGAAGAAGGTCGCCGGGTCTGGCGGGGCGTGTTCAGTGCCTGGGGCCGGACAGAGCAGGAAAGCGGAGGGGCGCACTGGCATGTGGCGCAGAACCTGCGGTTCCAGGGCCAGTACCTGGATCGTGAAACGGGGCTGCACTATAATACATTCCGGTATTACGACCCGGCGGGCGCGTGTTATACACAGAAAGACCCGATAGGGTTGGCGGGTGGGGAAAACCTGTATGCTTATGCTCCTAATCCGATTAGTTGGGTTGATCCTCTAGGCCTAGCTAAATGCCAATTGCCATCTAAAGTCAATCTGACTCGTGATGGAGTACAACACGTTAAAGATCGACATGTGGGTAATAAAATTGGCTGGGATCATAAAAGTAAATGGACGATAGGAAATGCTGAATGGAAATCAACGGTAAGAAATGTATTCCGTAATCCTGACCGAATTACGCGAGATGGGTCTAGGTTTGTTTATGAAAAAACATTACCAAGAACTATCGGACGGACTCCTAAAGGTGAGGTATTGACAAAGGTTAGGGTTGTTGTTGAATCTAATGGTGATTTGGTTACTGCATTCCCACAAAGCGTATTCAGGGATGTGAAAATAACTGATTTAATATTGTGAGGGGAAGTATGTCTTTGGATTTTCAAATAAAATTTGATGATAAGATGTTTCATTTTGAAATTAGCGAACATTTGCATTCTTCAATATTTTCTAATTCAACAAGATGGAGTAGTTTTAAACAACTAAGGAAGATAAAAGACTATTATCGCACCGACTGTTTATTTAAAGGTAGTGATGCTATTTTGTTTATAAATGAATTTATTGAGGTCTGTGAGAATAATTCATTAGAAGGGTTAGAAGAGGTAAAAATAGAAGAAGTAAAGGCGTTGTTAAGTAAAAATAAAATAACCTACATCAGAGTTAGTGGTGACTAATAAAAATGGCTGGAAGCGATACCACGTTCCTTCCGGCTATTTTCCGACTGATAAAACGTTCACCGTGGATGCATTAATATATTCCGGTATTACGACCCGGCGGGCGCGTGTTATACACAGAAAGACCCGATAGGACTGCTTGGAGGCCTGAATTTATATCAATATGGGCCGAATCCATTAATCTGGGTTGATCCGCTTGGGTTAAATAATTTAAATAGTGTTCAACAACAAATCGATGCTGTGCTTAGGGAGCATTTACCAGCAATACAAGCGATTGATCCTAATGCTACGATAGGCTATAGAGGAAGTGTTGCAAGTGGTATTAGTAAAGCGCATGACCCTAATATATCTAGGCCTATAAATATAAATAATTTTGATGTGGATGCCTTTATCCAATCAGATTATTTATCTAATGATTCTATATTTACAAATAGACGTCGTGATGCTGCAAAAATTTCAGGTATGAGTGAGGTCGAGGCTTCTATAGATCGTAAATTGCGTTCTATTTTTCCTGGTTTAAGAGATGAGCCTTTTGGTTTCCGAATTTTTAAAAGCCACGAGTTAAGTGACTTGGCTCGTCGTGGTGATGTTCAGCACAAAATTGGTTGTAAGTAGGTATATTATGAATACTAAAAAAAGATGGTTAAGTTTCGTATTAACTAGTAATGACTCGTTTGATGAATTACTTATTAAGATACAACAGGCATTTAAATGTAAATTATCCAGTGAAGATGATGAAGGCCGCTATATAGCCAAAGCTAGGCTTGGTGGTTTTAGTATTAAAGTTATTGATAGGGTTGATCGGCTCAGCGAATTACTATGTGATGAAAACTATACTCTTGAAATAGAAATAACATCTGATGAATATTTTAATTATGACTTTGAAAAAAATATAAGAAAAATTTTAAATGATAATTCTATACTATGGGAGCGTTTAGTATGGGCTCCAGATAAGTTGCATGACTGAATTAGGATTATTTAATAAGCGAGACTGTAAATCATTCTGTATATACCCGTGATCATTGAAGGTGCTTGACAGGAGACGCCCACGCGAATCCGTTATGCGTGGAGCGGTCTGCAACTGGTGGGTGAACATGACAACACCCGGCCGGGCGCCGCGGTGCAGTATGTGTATGAAGAAGGGAGTTACCTGCCACTGGCCCGTGTGGAAAGCCAGGGGAATGCGGTGGCAGGCCTGTACTGGTACCACGGAGGGCTGAACGGCCTGCCGGAGCAGGTGACGGATGAAGACGGTCGCCGGGTCTGGCGGGGCGTGTTCAGTGCCTGGGGCCGGACAGAGCAGGAAAGCGGAGGGGCACACTGGCATGTGGCGCAGAACCTGCGGTTCCAGGGCCAGTACCTGGATCGTGACCAGTCCGTCAGGAACGGACTGGAACCACGCATAAGCGTGGTCCCGCAGGGCCCGGCACAGGGAAGTGCCGGGTAAAACGGGGCTGCACTATAATACATTCCGGTATTACGACCCGGCGGGCGCGTGTTATACACAGAAAGACCCGATAGGGTTGGCGGGTGGGATAAACTTATGCAGTTATGTGCCTAACCCTAATACATGGGTTGATCCGCTGGGTCTTGCTAAGTGTTCAACCGACAAAACTCGTGTTCGTCATTATACAAATAGGAAGGGATCTAATGCGATCGAGGAAAGTGGCGTAATAAAAGCTTATGATAATAATCGCGTATATGTGGAACCTGCAAAAAACAAACTTCTGAGTTCAGTTGAAGCAGAAAGTAAATATCAAATAGGCCGTGGTCGTGGTCGCGATTATATAGAAACAGATGTACCAACAGACGCCTTAGAGTGGGTGAGTAATCCTCGCTATCATATAGATGAGTTGACAGTTAAAGGCGACATTAAATTAGATGATCCTAAAATATTTAGGAGGAAATGATTTGAATTTACTAAAAGATAACGAAAAAATATTTCTATCTGGTGATGAAGCGATAAATATTTTGAGCGAGGTGGAGTATATGCTTATCTCGTTGAGGGATA
Source organism: Mangrovibacter sp. MFB070 (assembly GCF_000705335.1). NCBI lineage: Bacteria > Pseudomonadati > Pseudomonadota > Gammaproteobacteria > Enterobacterales > Enterobacteriaceae > Mangrovibacter > Mangrovibacter sp. MFB070. Next base: position 178,264 of record NZ_JJMI01000035.1, on the reverse strand, counting down.
TTGCTCGTCATTATTACGACAATGCCGATGGGGAAATTAGCATTGAAAAAAGAGCGTTATATTGTGAAGAAACCACAAAATTTATTGATGAAAACAATATCACTAATAAATTAGCTAAAATAAGAGAAACCATCACTGAAAAATTTAATCTTGAGCTAGGTGATGATGATATGGATGATATTGAAAGAGCAATGGAAAATATCACGTATTGGAAACCCAATAACCAGAAATAACTTGTTGATAATAATGAAGCCAGAAGCGTTCCCAACGATCCTTCCGGCTTTATTTTATCGTCCGCTCCGTGGAACTGTAAGTACACCCATATTAGTTCAACACTTTTTTGAGATTTCCTGATTTTCAGCCATCTGCCGGTACGCAAGCGTTGGCCACAGGCCAGCACATCGTGCATAAAATCGATGAACCCGCTCTGGGTAATATCAACCAGCCTCAGGAGTTTACCGGTTTGCTGCGGGCAAACAACGGAAAAAATTTACTGTTCAGGCTGTTATCAATTAGCTGAACAGAGTTCTACAAGTTTCTTGATTACAGGTTTTGGATCCCTGGATGTGTATTCCATTGTGCTTAACCAGACTATCTTATTTTTGTTAAACCCCTGGTGGAAAAACTGATACCGAAGACCGGGGGCACAGACAAGCAGAGCTGGTTCACGTTCAGTCAGTATTTCAATATCAGATTCGGTATCATCAGCTAACACATGCAAACCAGAGTTTAGCTTGTCCAGTTCTTTCTGAAGAGCCTGAATGTACCTCTCGGTAAAAGCGAACGGGTAAAATCCTCTTTGCAGCGGTGAACGGCCAAACATAGGGCCTGGGCTGTGAACTAAATAGATTGTATGGTTTGTCATAACTCTCCCTGACTTTTACCAAAATGAGGGAACACAGGCGGCAAGGTGTAAGCCCTTCATGCAGAGTGCTGGTTTGGCGCAACATAAAGCTCTGGTTGGAACGAATTAGTAATGCTACTTCAGCCCCGGTATAACCCCTCCCTCTGAACGAGTCTACTCCCTGGTTTACTGGCTGTATCACTTCTAACCAGCTCCCTCTGTTATTCGCCGACCCGCATCTCTGTACCATGCTCCTTTAGCTGGTAATCCATCATAAACGCCATATTGAAATTAGCAATCATTCGCATTAAATTGTCTCTCTTTTGACGAGCAAGAACTGCTGACGTCGCCAATAAAAGCGTGGGGCACACTGTATGGCTGGCTGGAAAACGATAAAACCGTACCCGGGAACGAAGCTGTTTTCGGCACTGTGGGTGGCTCTGTTGCTCATTCTTCTTCCCGCTGCCAGTGGCTACGCCAGGCCAGATATGCAACCGCTGGGGGAAAACATTGCCGATAAAGGCTCCAGCAGGTATCACTTCAACGTGCAGCAGTTCAATTCGGCAGACGGGCAGCGCCACTATAAAGTGTGGGCTGCCATACCCAACCAGTCGCCGCCACCTGCGGGTTACCCGGTGCTGTATATGCTGGATGGCAATGCGGTGATGGACCGCCTGTCGGAAGCGTTCCTTGAGCAACTTTCCGCTAAAAACCCGCCTGTGATTGTGGCCGTTGGCTACCAGACCCGGCTACCGTTTGATTTAACCGCCCGCGCCTGGGATTACACCCCGCCAGAAAGCACGCCTGAACCGGTAAAAGCCAGCGCAACGCGCTTTGGCCGCAAAGGCGGCGGCAGTGCCGAGTTTCGCCACCTGCTGGAAAACGTAATTGCACCAGCCATGGAGAAAGGGATTCACATCAACCCGGCAGCACGCGGCTTGTGGGGGCACTCTTTTGGCGGGCTGTTTGTTATCGATACTTATCTCACTTCCCAGTTTTTTAGCTATTACTACTCCGCCAGCCCGTCACTGGAGCGGGATAACTTTGCTGTGCTGAAACGCCTGGTAAACCTCACCCCTGGGCAGTTTTGCCACAAGCAACTGGAATATATGGAGGGTACCGGAAGCAAAGCCCCTGCAACAGACAGCAATGCTCCGGTGAATGCTGCTTTAGTAATGAAGCAGGCAGAGCAGGCGATAAACACATTACGTGCGCGCGGGGTTAATGCCAGCGCCAGGCTCTACCCGGGGCTTACCCACGGCCAGGTATTTAATGCTTCTTTCCACAGTGCGTTGTTGCAAATGGCACAACAACCCGTCACCACGCCCACCACCACAACCTGTACTAATAGTACCGCTCTGGCCGGTTAAGCCACTAAGACTGGTGCCCGGGCACCAGCCAGTACCAATCTTCTTGTATCCAACCCCGGCCGCACTCGCTCTGATGGCGGTTTTCTTGCTTTTTCCCAGTATTTTCTTTGCCCGAATCCCTTTTCTTTGGGCTTGCTCACATTACGCCAGGTGGTTGGTTCAGCATGCTGAACTGGCAGTATTTTGCTGCAATTGATGCCGATAGACTCACTTTCAACCAGAAGGAGCCGCCAATGAGCAGAACCGGGTGTACATCATTAATCCGTGCAGAAAAAATTCTGACCTACATAGCCTATATCGGTGCTGTGGGGTTTATGGAATTGCTCCGGGAGTTTCAGTACCCAAAAAGCAGCCTGCTGAATTTACTGAATACCATGGTGGAGTGCGGGTTCCTGGTTAAAAACAGCCAGGGGCAATACACCCTGGGAATTAAAAATTATGAGCTGGGGTGCCAGGCATTGCACAGAAAAAATATTTTCGAAGTGACCAAACGGCCCATGCAGGCGTTATCGGCACAAAGCGGGCTCATTTGCCATCTGGGAACGATTGAGAATGGCTACGCCATTTATTTAGATAAAGTGGAAACCCCAGGCACGGCACCCACCCGTAAAAGCTGGATTGGCAAAAAACTGGAATTACATGTTACTGCGCTGGGTAAGGCTTTGCTGGCATGGAAATCCACAGAAGAAATTGACTACTTTATGGGAACGCTGGCGCTGGCAAAATATACCGAAAACACGATTACTGATAAGAAAGCATTTATTAGCGAACTGCAGAAAACGCGCTCCCGTGGGTGGGCAATAGATAATGAAGAATCTGCATATGGCGCAGTTTGTTTGAGTATGCCGATATTTGATTTGTACCACCGGGTAAACTACGTGATTTCGTTATCCGGTAATCCATTTATTTTCTCAGGAAAGAAAAAAGAACATTACTTATCACTGTTGAAGCAATGTTCAGAACAGATATCTGAAGGGCTTGGTTTTAAAAAACAACCGCGTTTTAGTAATAAGGGAAGTGTTTATGATTACAAAGTTTAAAGGCATTATACCTCCGGTTTCTACCACCTTTGATGCTGAAGGCAATATCGACCATGAGGCAATTAAACAGGTGGCGGATTTTCTGATAACCCGTGGTGTGGATGGCCTGTTTTACCTCGGCACTGGAGGCGAATTCAGCCAAATGAGCACCGGGCAGCGGATGGCGTTTGCTCAGGCTGCAGTGAGTGCGGTAGACCGGCGGGTGCCCGTGTTAATTGGCGTGGGTTCAACATCAATGGAAGAAGCCATCGCTCTGGCTCAGCATGCAGAAAAAATCGGGGCTGACGGGGTGGTTGCTATCAACCCGTTCTACTGGAAAGTGGCACAACGAAATATTGAGTTGTACTACAGTGCAATTGCCCGCAGTGTTTCTTTACCGGTCATTATCTATAACTTCCCGGATTTAACCGGGCAGGATATGTCGCCGCAAATCGTCAAAAAACTGGTGTTGCAAAACAGCAATATTGTTGGCATTAAAGATACCATTGACAGCGTTGGCCACTTGCGCAGCATGATTAATACCGTAAAAGAAGTTCGGCCCGATTTTTCTGTATTCTGCGGTTATGATGACCACTTATTTAATACGTTGCTATTAGGTGGTGATGGGGCAATTTCTGCCAGTGCAAATTTCGCACCCGAATTATCTGTAGGTATTTATGATGCATTTTGCAAAGGCGAGTATGCCCAGGCCGTTACGCTGAATAAAAAACTCATGCAATTACCTGGCCTGTATTCACTGGAAACACCGTTTATTTCATTAATTAAATATGCAATGCAGTGTGTGGGCCTGCCAGTCAACACCTGGTGCCGCCCGCCGGTAATGGAAGCAACGGAAACAGCAAAACAGCAAGTGCGTGAATTACTGGCGGCTCAGGGGCTGTTAAAACAATAAGGTGGCTGTATGTTATTTACCGAACTGTATCCTCAAAATAATGCGATTTACCAGGTAAGAACACATGCTAAAGGCCCTGAGGGGGAATTACCGCTCACTGCTGACATGCTTATTAACCGCCCGAGTGGTGATATTTTTGGTATGACCATGAACGCCGGGATGGGCTGGGCTCCACAAGAACTGGACCAGGATAGTGTGTTGTTACTCAGCACGCTGGGTGGGCTGCGTGAGCCTCAGGGTAAACCGGTTGCGCTGGCATTGCACCAGGGACACTACGAGCTGGACATTCAACTCCGGGCCGCAGCGCAGGAACTTAAAAGCCAGCATGCATTACCTTATGCCGTCTATGTTTCTGACCCGTGCGACGGGCGGACTCAGGGCACAACAGGTATGTTTGATTCACTACCATACCGCAATGACGCATCAATGGTGATGCGCCGGTTAATTCGCTCTTTGCCCAATGCAAAAGCCATTATTGGGGTTGCTTCCTGCGATAAGGGGTTGCCGGCAACCATGATGGCGCTGGCTTCGCAGCATAATAAAGCCACGGTGCTGGTGCCGGGGGGCGCAACGCTGCCTGCGTTGAATGGCGAAGATAACGGAAAAGTGCAAACTATTGGCACCCGGTTTGCCAATGGTGAACTGACCCTGCAAAGTGCCCGCCGCCTGGGGTGTTCTGCCTGTGCGTCTTCTGGTGGTGGCTGCCAGTTTTTGGGTACCGCAGGTACTTCGCAGGTGGTGGCCGAAGGGTTGGGGCTGGCTCTGCCTCACTCGGCACTGGCACCTTCGGGGGAACCCGTATGGTCAGAAATTGCCCGGGCCTCGGCTGCTGCTGCGCTGAACCTGATACGCCAGGGTATTACCACTAAAGATATCCTGACGGATAAAGCAATTGAAAATGCCATGATGGTTCATGCGGCGTTTGGCGGTTCGACCAACCTGCTACTGCACATTCCGGCGATTGCCCACCAGGCCGGTTGCCGAATTCCGGATGTGGATGACTGGATCCGTATTAACCGCCAGGTGCCACGGCTGGTTAGTGTGTTACCCAATGGGCCAGTTTATCACCCCACTGTGCGCGCATTTATGGCGGGTGGTGCGCCGGAAGTTATGCTCTATTTGCGGGAACTGGGCTTACTCCATGAAGATGTCATGACAGTAACCGGCCATACGCTGAAAGAGAACCTTGACTGGTGGGAACACTCAGAGCGGCGCAGTAAATTCAAAGCGCTTCTGCGTGAGCAGGAACAGGTCGAGCCGGATGACGTCATTATGTCGCCAGAGCAGGCACGCCTGCGTGGGTTAACATCCACCATCACATTCCCGGTTGGGAATATTGCGCCAGAAGGCTCTGTGATTAAATCAACCGCCATTGATGCCAGCGTGATTGATGAAAACGGCCTGTATTACCATAAAGGCGCGGTAAAAGTGTACCTCAGCGAAAAAGCCGCAGTTTATGACATCAAGCATGAGCAGGTTAAAGCAGGCGATATTCTGGTTATTATTGGTACCGGGCCATCCGGCACGGGCATGGAAGAAACCTACCAGGTGACCAGTGCGCTGAAACACCTTTCCTATGGCAAACAAGTCTCACTGATTACCGATGCCCGTTTCTCCGGAGTCTCTACGGGTGCCTGCATTGGGCATGTTGGCCCTGAAGCACTGGCTGGCGGGCCGGTAGGCAAGCTGCGCACTGGTGATATTGTGGAAATAAAGATCGATTGCCGCAATTTACTGGGAGAAGTGAATTTCCTTGGGGAAAGTGCGCAGAAATTGTGCGCCACGCCTGAAGAAGCCGCCCGTGTGCTGAATGCGCGCCCGGCTCACCCCGGATTAGGGCCAGACCCGGAATTACCGGATGACACGCGTTTGTGGGCCGCACTACAGGCTGTCAGTGGCGGAACATGGCGTGGGTGCGTTTATGACGTTGATAAAATCACCACAGCATTAAAAGAATATATGAATAAATAAATAATAGTGGCCTCTGGCCACTAACATCTTACCTGACATGTGAGGATATTATGCCACTGTTAATCATAGCAGTAGGTATTGCTGTACTACTATTGCTGACAATTAAAGTTAAATTAAATACGTTTATCTCATTAATACTGGTTTCTATTGGTGTCGCAATTGCCAGTGGTATGGGGTTAAATAAAGTTGTGTCCACTATTGAATCCGGGCTTGGAGGTACTCTGGGGCATATTGGCCTTATTTTTGGCTTTGGTGTTATGCTGGGGAGGTTATTAGCCGATGCCGGTGGCGCACAACGTATTGCATTAACCTTATTAAATTATTTTGGTGCCAAAAGGCTCGACTGGGCAGTGGTTTGCTCTGCATTTATAGTGGGCATTGCATTATTTTTCGAAGTCGGCCTGATTCTGCTGGTGCCAATTCTGTTTGCCATCGCCCGGGAAGCCAAAATTTCGCCAATGACTATGTGTGTACCCATGCTGGCAGGGTTATTAATTGCCCATGGTTTTCTGCCGCCACACCCGGGCCCGACAGTGATTGCCCGTGAATACGGTGCAGATGTAGGCAAAGTGCTGCTGTATGGCATTGCTGTGGGTGTCCCTTCGCTTATTTTGTGCGGCCCGTTAATGAACAAAGTGTGCAGGCAACTGATCCCACAAGCGTTCCGCAAAGAAGGCAACCTGGCTTCACTGGGTGCCACGCACCACTTCACAGAAGAAGAAATGCCGGGCTTTGGCATCAGCTTTTTCACCGCCATGCTGCCGGTTATTTTAATGGCGGTGGTGACGGTAATTGAAATGATGCACCTGAAAGCATCGGGCGATGCCGGTATTTTCTACAATGTTGTGCTGTTTTTCGGTAACTCGACTATCGCCATGCTGGTTTCTTTACTGGTTGCCATTTACACCATGGGGCTGAGCCGGGGCAAAAATATCAACCAACTGATGGGCTCATGTGGCCAGGCGGTTGCCGGTATTGCCGGGTTGTTGCTGATTATTGGCGGCGGTGGGGCATTTAAACAGGTACTGATTGATTCCGGCGTGGGCACTTATATTTCAACCCTGGTTTCTGGTGTGAATATTAACCCCATTATTATGGCGTGGTGTGTGGCAGCATTTTTGCGTATTTGCCTGGGTTCCGCCACCGTTGCCGCTATCTCAACTTCTGGCCTGGTGATCCCGTTACTGGCAAGCTACAGCCACACCAATTTAGCACTCATTACGCTGGCAACCGGTGCGGGTTCTTGTATTTGTTCGCATGTGAATGATGCCAGTTTCTGGATGATTAAAGATTTCTTCGGCCTGACAACCAAAGAAACATTATTATCCTGGACACTTATGTCTACATTGGTGTCAATATCTGGCCTGGTGTTTATTTTAATGCTGAATATGGTGCTGTAATTATATTTACCTGTCAGTAAAACAGCGTGGTTTTTTAGCAAAACAGAATTTGTATATTCCTTGCTTTCTGGCAAGGGGTAAATAGCCATTATCTGGAGAACATCTTATGCATACAATTCCGGAATATGCCCGGGCAGCTGTATTAACTGGCCCACGAGATATTCAAATGCAGTCATTCCCGGTTCCTGAAATTACCGACGATGAAATTCTGGTGAAAGTGGAAGGGTGTGGTATTTGTGGAACCGATGTCCACGAATATAAACATGACCCATTCGGCCTTGCCCCTGTGGTACTCGGCCATGAAGGTACCGGGGAAATTGTTAAACTGGGCAAAAATATCTGCAAGGATTCTGCCGGGCACACTGTTGTGTGTGGTGACCGCATTGTCACCAGCGTGCTGACTTGTGGGGAATGCGCCCCCTGTACTGAGTTGCCTGGCAGGGGGAATTTATGTGAGCAGCTTGGCCTGTATGGTTTATTGCCCGATGACAGCCATTATCGCCTGAATGGCTGGTTTGCCGAGTACCTGGTATTACGCCCGCGCAGTACCTTTTTCGTGGTTAATGACATGAGTTTTGCGCAGCGCTTATTGATTGAACCGGCTGCCGTGGTTGTGCATTCACTGGAGCGCGCCAAATCAACCCAGTTATTGAAGTTTAACAGCCATGTCATTGTGCAGGGATGTGGCCCGATTGGGTTACTGCAAATTGCGGTGTTGCGCACTTATGGTATTGAACACATTATTGCCATGGACGCCAACCCGGCACGGCTGGAATACGCTAAATCACTCGGTGCAGAATACCTGGTGAATATTGCTGATTACCCTGAACTGGCACAGTTAACCGCCAGAGTCCATGAATTAACCCGGGGCGTGGGCGCTGATTTTGGCTTTCAGTGCACCGGCGTGCCCCAGGCCGCGGCGAACTTGTGGAAATTTATCCGGCGCGGCGGCGGGTTGTGTGAAGTGGGCTTTTTTGTGAATAACGGCGAATGCGCCATCAACCCCCATTTCGATATGTGTAATAAAGAAGTGGTTGCCGTTGGGTCATGGGCCTACAGCCTGCAGGACTACCCGGAAACCATGGATTTTATTCGCCGTGCCACGGGTATCGGTTTGCCGATTGAAAAACTGGTCACCCACTGTTTTAAACTGGAGCAACTGGCAGAAGCAATGGAAGTGAATATTCGCCAGGAAGGGATAAAAATCGCTATTGCTTTATAATCCAGTAACTGTATTTACCCACATAAGCCTGCCTGAGTGCAGGTTGAGTCTGGTGACAAACCTCATGTCCGCATAGAACGAGAGGATGTCACCCAATAAAAAACCAGGAAAATCAATTTATTGATTTTCGGCTACTAACTAAAAAGAAGGAAAACCACGCTTTTTCCTTCTTTTTCATCAATGTGAGCCTGCCAGTGTGCAGGCTTTTTATTGCGCAGCACCAGCGGCTGATTCCCCGCCTGCCAATTTATAGGGGAGAACCGAGGTTCAGCTTTATGGTATTTTCTCCCGGCGCAGAATTCCCCAAAGCAAAAGGAGAGGGTGATGACAGATTACTGGTGGAAGGATCTTCTTGACCAGAAAGACCGTTGGCAGGGGCTGGAATTGCAGGTTCGTGAAGGGAGCGGCCCGGCGATGGAGATGCTCAGCGGGCATAACGGCCGCATGGCGTTACAAATCAATGGTCAAACCCTGTTCTGGGCAACCATGCTGAAAGACCACAGCGGTGTCTGGCTGGTGTTTAACGCCGAACACCCCGCGCAGGAATTGTTGTTGCCTGCCATTACTTCTGCCGATGTGGAGCGTGCCAAACGCGCAGGCGAAAGCCAGTGGCTGAGCGGCTGGTGCCGCTATTTTGCCCGGCAGCTCATGGAAGCGCCCACGCCGTTGTTGCCACCACGCCGCTGGTTATTACGCCCAATGGAGGCAGTGAAACCACAGGCACCTTATACGCTCAACCAAACGGTGCCATTCGGGCAATGGCGGTTTACAACACCTGCCAGCAGCGCCAATATTTCTGTGTCATGGGCGCTGTACAGCGAAGATTTCCCTGACCTGCAAAGCCCGGAGAATGTCCGCTTTGTTGACTGGTGGTGGGGCGGGCACCTGTTGCTGGCGCGCTACCCGGTAGATTTGCACAGTGGCCGCGTGAAATGGTGGCGTAAAAAAAGCCGGGAAGGTGCACTTCCGCCAGTGCTGGTGTGGTTTATTGCCGGCCTGGCTTCCTTTGTTATTCTCGACGGGCATGACCGCCTGCAGGCGGCCATTGCGGAAGGTATTCAGCCACAGTTTCTGGTGCTCAGTGAATTGGGTGAACAGAGCTGGGAACCAGATGAACAGTCCCGCGAGCGGGTGCTGCGCTCACTGGCTATTCAGCAAGAAAAATGCAAAAAAACCGGTGCCAATATCGACGCCATGAACCAGTCACTGCTCAACCTGTACGATACCCGTTACCTGTACGCTCCCACTCACAGCCGCGCCATACTGGGCGATGGCAAGAACTGGGAACATGAATTAACGGCTTATTTGCAGCGTAACCACCTTGAGCAGCATCTGGCGGCTATTCTTGCTCGTGAAGAGTGACTACTTACCTTAATAAAATACAGCCACAATGCTGATGCTCCCTGTGGCTGTATTATTGCTATTCAATACATGCATAACACCCTCGGTACACTTTCTCCTGAGTGTTTCAATTTTTATATTCAGGCGGCTGAGCTATTCGTGCTTATATCACATGTTAGTCTGACAGCGCCTTATTGATACTTTAATAAATTACCTGGGAAAAATGTATTAAGAGCTTATCGATTATGAATTGTTCGCCAATAAAAACCTGCAACTGGCTTATCAGGCGAACCTGGCCAGAGTCCTGGTATGGCAAAAGAAGGTATTTTCCTGTCCTTCAGGTGAGATTGTAAGGTACTGCAGGCTGTCGTCACTAACCAAAGGCATGGTGCTGCTTTATTATTCACTTTTACGATGTCAACCCGTTTTCCCATATGTTGCCGCTATTCGCCCACCTGAAAAGAAAATCGTTTCACTCAACATAGCAGCATAAGTAAAACTGGCTTAAAAACATCTCGTTAAAACACAAAGAAAAAGAACATCGTGTTTTATTGTGCTGATCTCATTGATTTTTATTGGGATTATTCTGAATTGAAATTACCATCTGAGCTCTACAACCTGCACATAATTTAAGAGCTGTTATTATGTCAAAACATATTTTATCAGGTATCGCGTGTGCCATTCTGTTAACTCTGTCATCTTTAGCCTTAGCAGAAACCTCATTCCCAACCCCCAAAGAAGCCGACTGGACTGCAAAAACGTTCACCTTTAATAGTGGAGATAAATTCAACAATCTGCGTATTCACTACTATACGATTGGTGATAAAAGTAAACCGGCGGTATTATTGCTTCACGGAACTAATCAGCCAGTGCGTTCACTGTTAGCAAAGGGCTTTGCTGGTGAATTATTTGGCCCGGGCCAGGCTCTGGACAGCAGCAAATACTTTATTATCATCCCGGAAAGTATCGGCTCTGGAAAATCATCAAAACCTTCTGATGGTTTGCGTATGGCATTCCCGCACTACGATTATGACGATATGGTGACAGCACAATATCGTTTAATTAAAGAAGGGTTAGGTCTTTCTCATTTGCGCCTGGTCATGGGGTATTCCATGGGGGGCATGCAAACCTGGTTGTGGGGCGAAAAATATCCGTCGATGATGGATGCCCTGGTACCGATGGCTTCCCAGCCTAATGAGCTTTCCGGTCGCAACTGGATGATGCGCCGCATGCTGATCGAATCTGTTAAAAATGATCCCGCCTGGGCTGAAGGGAATTATAAACAGCAACCTCCTGCCCTTAAGACCGCAAATATTATGTTCAGCATTGCCACCACTGGCGGTACGCTGGCTTACCAGCACCAGGCCCCAACCCGCGCGCTGGCCGATAAACTGGTAGACGAGCGCCTGGCGGCCCCTGTCACTGCAGATGCCAATGACTTCATTTATATCTGGGGTTCCTCGGCAAATTACAATGCGTTGCCCAACCTTAACCGTATCACCGCACCCATGCTGATTATTAATTCAGCGGACGACGAGCGTAACCCGGTGGAGACAGGAATTCTGGCGGGTGAAATCAAACAGCTCAAACAGGCTCAGTTATTCCTTATTCCGGCGAGCACCGATACCCGCGGCCACGGCACCATGATGTTGGCAAAATTTTACAGTGCAAAACTAAAAACATTTTTAGCCAGCATTCCCGGGCACGACAAGCAATAACTAACACAACAAGCAGGGCATTATTTCAGTTATGCCCTGCATTTTATTAAAAATGCGGTTTTCAACACCATACTCCATTTCATTATGATATTGGCAAAAGGGAAATCTCTATGTTTCGAAAAATAAAGATCCGCACAGCACTCAGTTTGATGATTCTCTCACTGACGGCTTTATTATTGTTTGTTGGCGTTTTGGGCTTATTTGCTTTGCAATCAGGAAATAAATCCTTTGCCCATGTGGATACCGAAGTGTTACCCGGCCTTGTTTCCCTGAATGAAAGTTCTGAATTGTTATTACGTGGTCGCCTTGATTTACGCCTGTATGAATCATTAATGGGAAAAGGCGAAACCGATAAAGCCAAAGTGGCACTGGACCGGGCCCGGGGTAAAATTGAAACTGCTGGCGCTAAATGGCAGAACTACCTGAAATACCCGCAGTCGGCAGAGGAACAGGCAATTGCCACCGAAATGGCTACCAGCCGTGAAAAACTGATGAACGAGTTTATCAACCCGGGTATTGCAGCTCTGCAAGCCGGTAAACTGGATGAATACCGCCAGTCTGCCGGGAAATCAACCGCGTTGTATGCCGCGTTTGATAAAGCATCGAAAGCACTCGTTGCCTATAAACTGAAAAGCATTGATACCGCATACGACGAATCCAACAGCCGTGTAAGGCGCATGCAGTATGTGCTCTGGTTCTCTATCGCCTGCGCACTGGTGCTGGCGGGGCTTGCCTGGATGGTGATGACCAGTTTGATTGTGAATCCCCTGAATAAAGTGATTTCTGTCTTTGACCGTATCGCAGAAGGCGACTTGCGGGCGCGCATTGATGTGACGGGAAAAAATGAAATCGCAAGGCTGTTTTCCTCTGTGCAGCGTATGCGTGACGGGCTGGAAAACATGGTGCGTGGTGTTCACACTGGTACGAATGCGATTAGCAGCGGGGTGGAAGAAATAGCCTCTGGTAACATTGATTTGTCCAGCCGCACTGAGCAGCAGGCCGCTTCGCTTGATGAGACAGCTTCCAGCATGGAACAGATCATGGCGACAGTAAAAAACAATGAAGAAAATACGCAAAAAGCCAATGAACTGTCGTTAAAAGCATCCAGCTCGGCATCACGTGGGGCTAACGTGGTATCTGAAGTGGTGTCCACAATGGCGTCTATTGAAAAGAGCTCAGCCAAAATTGGTGACATCGTCAGTGTGATTGACGGTATCGCTTTCCAGACCAACCTGCTGGCACTGAATGCTGCAGTAGAAGCTGCCAGAGCAGGCGAAGCTGGCCGTGGATTTGCTGTGGTGGCTTCAGAAGTGCGCACGCTTGCTCAACGGAGTGCCACTGCTGCTAAAGAGATTGGCACCATGATAGATGATTCCCTGAGCCGCATTGAACAGGGCTCCGGCCTGGTGAAAGAAGCTGGCCGCACCATGAGTGAAGTGATGGTGGATGTTAAAGAAGTGGTGGAGATCATGAACGAAGTCATGCTGGCATCTGGCGAACAGACTCGCGGTATCTCACAGATCAACATTGCTATTCACCAGATGGACGGCGTAACCCAACAAAACGCCTCGCTGGTTGCTGAAGTGGCAACGGCCGCCAGTTCGTTACAGGAGCAGGTGGTGCACTTACAGCAATCTGTTACACGCTTCCAGGTTGATACAGAGCAGGACAACCATTTGTTAACCAGCGAGCCATTAAAGCTGGGGCTGCTTGCTGGCTGATGCAACTGGATTCATCAGGTTGATGTCCAGAAATTTATAGGGCGGGGGGAGACCTCGCCCTATTTAATTGTCTGGGGCTGGAACACCACCGCTTCGGCAAACTGCTGAAGTCTTCTATGCCGGTGTAACCCATTAATTCTCTTTTTCATGCTACAAAGGATGCATCTCTCTGGAAGAGATGGAAACGCTTATTTACGAAGCTAAAAAATGGCTTCCGCCAGAACCTGAATGTCTGCTGAGTGCCAAAAGCAGAGCTTGCTTACATCGTGCTATGTTAGTTTGCCAGGAGCAGTTAAAATCAGCCAGTTCAAATGACGTTCTCGACTGAGGAGGGAATAATGCTTACTTATGAAAATGCGATGGACATGGCTTTGGATTACCTTAAAGACTATGACATCCCAGTAGTTATTACTCTTCATGGCCGATTCTCAGAAGGCTGGTTCTTTTGTTATCAATCGAGAGAATATTTGGAAACGGGTGAGTTTTCTGCTCAGTTGGCAGGTAATGCACCGTTTATAATTGATAAAGATAATGGAGAAATTTACTCATTTGGAACTGCTTATCCGTTAGATAAATATCTGCAGGATTACGAACAACAAAAAAATACATAACTTCCGCTGTTCGCTCAGCTCTGAAACTCACCAAAGCCAACGTCTCCTGGGTCCTTGCCAGTTTCCCTGCCACAGGTCAAAACGTGAGAGTGATTCAAGTTTTTTTTGAACGACAGCCTGACCCGCAGATGAGAGACTTCGCTCCGAAATGGAAATACCGAAAAGACCTTCAGCGACCGGAAATATTTCACATTCTGATGTCAGCGACCCCAATGCTTTTTCTATCTTGCTACGTTTTGCTTTGATAATTAACTGAAGTCCCATCAACTTTTAAACTCCACAATGGCTACCAGCTCAAGCGCTTTCCTGACCTGTGCCTGAACCTGATCGGGAGTGGATTGCCCTCTGATGTCATAGACGACCCGGCAAGTTTGAATATGCGGTGGAAGCTGAGATAGTCCCCAGCCTATTCTGGCAATATTGTATGCAATGCTGAGTTTTATCGATTCCGGCGATGCCAGATCGTGATTGGCCACAAGGAGAAACTCGCCGCGTTCTTCATGTATAAACTCCGGGGTAAACATTACGCCTCCCTTTTATTGTCTTCGCCAACTTCTGGCTATTGAATAGCTTTTTCATCAATGTCTTATCTTAGCAAGAGTTCTGTTCGAGTCACGATGTCCGTTTTTCACTCACTACGGACTCTTAGCTCATTGAGCTTGTCCGCACTGTGCCAGGAGCGGGCGTCGTATTGAGTTCCGCTTTAAACGTTCATCAGAGTGAGTTAACGTTGCAAAGTTATTTTTCGGACGTGACGATCATGCCTTCAATTGAAACTTTTATAACTTTCCTGGTAGCTCTAACTCTTCTGGATATTTCTCCCGGTCCCGACATGATGCTAACCATCGCCAGATGAGTCGGTCAGGGAAGGCGCATTGCACTCCTTACAGTTCTGGGAAACGTCTTTGTGGCGGGTTTTGTGCAAGTTTCTTTTCTGGTGCTGGGACTGGTAAGTATCGTTCATGCCTGGCCGGTTGCACTGGATCTCCTAAGGTGGGTTGGAGCCGCTTATCTCATTTGGCTCGGCATAAAGATGATTGCTACTTCAGGCACCGATACACGAGTGCGAAAAACGGCCAGAATTTCTGACTGGAATGCAGTTAAGGAAGGTGCGCTGAACAGCCTGACTAACCCGAAATCCCTGCTGTTCATGTTTGCTTTTCTTCCGCAGTTTGTCGATCCAGCCGCTGGTCCTGTCTGGCTGCAACTGCTTGTTCTGGGTAGTATCCAAAAGTTAGCTGGGATTGTCTCCTTAGGCTCTGTTGCAATGGCATCAGGAACATTTGGATACTGGTTAAGTAAACACCCGGCATTTATTAAATGGCAGGAACGATTCACAGGCTTTGTGATGGTTGGACTCGGCATTCGCATGCTTTTCAGCGGGTCTGGAATTATACCGAAACCCGGCAAGTAGGTTTTTTCGAAAAAGATTAGCCCAATGTCCGTGCCTCGCTCTCAGCGAACCTTCAGCTAACTCAGCTTGTCCGCCCTGGCCAGAAGCGGACCTTCAGGCATTACGTACTATTCACTGACAGAGATAAATCACGCACACCGGGGTATTAGAAATTGAGGCGTTGTGCGAAATCACATGCAGCTATACGTAAAGCTCTCTCAATAGATTTTTTCTGTAGAGTATATCGTTCAGTCGGGACCACGACTGAAACCGCCAGTGGTGTTCCATTAAACGTTCCTATCGGTAAACCAATTGCACATGACCCCAAAGCGTGCTCTTCAATATCGTAAGCAAAGCTCCCAGCCCGAATTTCATCAAGCTGAGCAATGAGTTTATCTACCGTTTGAATGGTTAGAGGAGTCAATCTTTCCATCATACCCTGACCGTATAGATGAACGATTTGATCATTACCGAAACCTGCCAGCAGAGCCTTACCCGTAGCCATCGCATAGGCAGGATAATGTGCGCCAACATCTGGAATCGCCCGAACACTTTGTTGAGATAAAAAACGGTCGAGAAACAGTACTTCTTTTCCGGCAAATGTAGAGAGATCGACAGTTTCACCAGTAGCTTCAAATAGCCGGAAGAGCTGAGGGCGCAATTCACTCGCTATGCTCGGTCCCGCTAAATCCCCCAACCGGCGCAGCCCCCATCCAGGTCTGACGCCACCAGTTCCAGCCTGAACCAGAAACTCTGTCTCAAGGCTGTCAACAATGCGTTGAACTGTAGAACGCGCCAGCCCGGTAGCTAATGCAAGCTGCCCCAGACTCAAACCATCCGGGTTAGAGACAACCTCACGAAGTATTGAAGCCGCACGAGAAATAACCTGAATTCCTTTATCCGAATTTTGTTTCACTTGCCGCACCTGTATCGTATCGTGGTACACTTGCTGTATCGTTTTATTACTTCTCCAGGCCGTTATAATGTCACGAACAGCTATTCCCGTCACTTCTGCATACTATGTCGTTATGCTTGGACTCATGTCTGCGCTGCCGCCATTTGGAATTGATGTGGGACTACCCGCCATTCCGAGTCTGATGTCAGATTTACATGTGACTATGACGCAAGCAACACAGACACTGACTCTTTTCCTGGTCGGTTTTGCCCTTGGCCCCGTCCTCTTTGGACCGCTATCTGACCACTATGGCCGTAAACCTGTTTTATTGTTCGGCATAGCAATATTTTCACTCGCCGCTGTAGGTTGTTCGTTTGCCCGGGATATTGAATTGCTTTTGTGTCTTAGAGTAATACAGGGGATAGGCGCAGGGGCAGCGGCAGCGCTTCCTGCCGCCATCGTCAGAGATGTCTTCCGCGACACTATGGCAGTCAACAGGCAATCTTATGTGGCGATGGTCAATGCCATCACCCCGCTGGTCGCGCCACTTATTGGTGCAGCAATCATATCCTCCGGAACCTGGCGCTCAATCTACGAGGTGCAGACAACAGGTGGCATCATTCTGTTTTTGACAGTGCTATTAGGTTACACAGAGACCGCACCACTTCACCTCCGTCGAAGTACTGTTTTACGCGCTACAGCACATGCCTACATAGCTATTCTGTCGAACCGCAGTTATATCCTGTCTACAGGTCTTTTTGCTGCTACATTTGGCGTTATGTTTGCTTATATATCAAGCTCATCAGTGGTTTTTATGACATTACTTGGTGCTTCTGCTACTACTTATGGTTTTCTGTTTGCTCTGACAGCTATTGGTGAAATTGCAGGTGCTGCGTGTAATGGTAGATTGGCACCACGCTTTGGCTCAGAGCGCCTTTTATTCATCGCTGTAACCGGTTGTTTTATTGCTTCCGCGTTGCTTCTGACTGTCGCATTAACAGGTATTAGATCAATCTCTGTCTGCACTGTTTTCGTGGTTGTTAGCAATTTTTGCGCAGGGATTATTATGCCCAACGCGACATACCGGGCTTTACAAAATTTAGGTTCAGTTGCAGGCAGTGCAGCGGCACTACAGCGATCGCTTCAAATGGTTGCAGGTGCAATGGCGGGCGCTGCTGTCAGTTTGGTCGGAGGGAATAGTATCGTCGCAATGGCATCAGTAATGGTTGCATTTGCTACTATTTCGCTAGCTTTATTCAGAATTTCAGTACGAAAACGAGCTGACGTATTTAGTCGTGATTGTTTGTAAGGTATTACAGGGCATTTAAGGTCGGTTCCTCGCTCACAGCGGACCTTCAGCTTGTCAGAAGCAGACATTGCGAAAGTAAAGGCACGTCAGATATCTAAAAGCTCATGGTTCGTCTGGGTGGGGTACTTACACAATCAAAAGTTTTGATATCAAATTTCAGATGCGGGTTCTGGCGTTCAAGCGCATGGAGTACCTCAACACCTGCAGAAATCACTTCCGGGCCGATGCCATCCGCAGGGATTGCGGCAATTGAGTAGTTACGCATGTCTATTTCTCCTGTTAAAACAATGTATTATTTTTTTGTGTTCGCTATCTGGGGTTTGTTCGCACGCACCACCGCTTCTACCTGCATAGTATTTGCAGCCACTCACGCTCCTTATCGGTCATCTATTTGGCCTTTGCCTGACGGTCGGTAGCGAAGAACAACCACGCGATGCTAAACACCATGGCAGGGATGACTTCCAGCACAAACATCCACTGCCAACCAGCGAAGCCCATCAGGCTGTGCATCTTGAGTAATGCTGCAGAAGTTGGTGATCTCCGCCGGGGGGGAATTCGGCAAAGCCAATATTTATGCGATTGAAAAATACGATGAAGTCAAACAGCATGGTGAAAGGGACAATGAGCACGGTCGCTTTAGGCATTACTCTTTTTTCGAAGTGATCATTCATATTAAAATGCTCCAGATTGCATAGGAGTGTATTATTTTTTTGTAATTAAGCTCAGTATGCAGTTTTGGATTAACAGATCATTAATGTGCGATTAGATAAATTATTTGAATAATGATTTGCGAGGATAATGTGGATATAAATCAATTGCGTTGTTTTGTCGTCGTGGGCAAAGAGTTACATTTCGGCCGTGCAGCCCAAAGAATGGAAATGATGCCTGCGTCACTTTCTCGCTTCATTAGGTTACTCGAAGAAGATCTGGGCGTTAGACTTTTAAATCGCTCTACACGTAATGTTTCACTCACCGCTGAGGGGGCTATTTTTTTTGACGAAGCTAACAAACTCATCGATCAATTTGATGCTTTGGCACTGCGTTTTAAAGGTGGATTAAAAGATGAGCGTCGCACGTTAAGGATCGGTGCGATTGACAGTGCTGCACGTGGATTAGTCCCGGCGCTATTACACCACTTTGTTCCGACTCATCCCAATACGGATATTCATATTATTGAAGATAAAACCATCAACCTGTTGCCTAAATTAAAATCAGGTTGGCTGGATATGATTTTTTTTCGTGCACCACAAATCATTGATGCTTCCATTTCCGTTCGTTTTATTACGCGCGAAAGTTGTGTGCTGGCAGTCCCGGCGACCCATCGGTTAGCTGAACGTAAAGCAGTTTCATTAGATGATTTTAAACTTGAAGCGATGATTATCCCGGGAAGACGCACTCGACCACACAGCCATGATCTGACCATGAGTATTTATAAATTAGCGGGAGTGGCGCCCGTGATTGCCCAATTTGCTGAAGAAAAACAGACTATTTTAAGTTTGGTCGCTGCCGGTCTTGGGCTGGCAGTGGTGCCAGCATCTTACCGTAACATGAACAGTGAAAATGTTGCCTATATCGACCTGGAATTAGATGAACATATTACAGGTCTACCGTTGAGCATTGCCTGGCAGAAAGGCAATGAAGATGAGTATTTAAGGGATATGTTGAAGTTACTTACCGATCACAAGAGCGAACTTACTGGAAAGTTGTGATGTTTCACGGGTGCAGACGGGGGACTCGTCTGCAAAAGTATTGAAGTAATAACGAACACTAGTATTCAACGGTTTTTTGCGCTACTTCCTCACCGGGCAATGATTTGAATTGGATCACATTTCTGTAGATTCGTTTTTTTGTCGATTGTTTCTTAATCGTAAAATTAAGTTTGTCTCGATGTAAAAATAAATCATTATCAGCTGATTTAAGTGATCTGTGTCAATTAAAATAGCCCGGTAGATATTTTATGTGGATTGTGTGAATTATTTATATAACCAGAGAGCAATGATTGCCTGAGTTTAATTCATTATAGTTTTTCCATTGCAATGTAAGTATCAATCTAAATGTACCCCGATAATACTTAAAAGGATGGAAAGTATGAGTAATGATATTGAACATATCACGTTGCGAAAAATAACGTGGCGCATCGTCCCTTTTGTTATGTTTGCCTATTTTATTGCTTTTTTTGATCGAATAAATATTGGATTTGCTGCATTAACCATGAATCAGGACTTAGGATTTTCTTCATCGGTTTTTGGTCTTGGTGCTGGGCTATTTTTTGTTGGTTACTTTATTACTGATGTACCCTCCAATGTTATTTTGCAAAAAGTTGGCCCACGTATCTGGTTGGCACGCATTATGATCAGTTGGGGCGTGATTGCCGCCTGTATGATGTTTGTCAAAAGCGCCAACGGATTCTATCTGTTGCGTTTTCTGTTGGGGGTGGCGGAAGCGGGCTTCTTCTCAGGAATCATTCTCTATCTCAGCACCTGGTTTCCAATTAAACGTCGTGCCCAAGTGATTGCCTTCTTCATGGCAGCAGCGCCAATCTCAGCCATGTTAGGTTCGCCGTTAGCCGCCACTATCCTCAGTATGCATGGTGCTCTGGGACTGAAAGGCTGGCAGTTGATGTTTCTATTGGACGCCATTGCTGCTGTTATCCTGGGGATTTTTACCTTTTTTTATCTGAATGATCGTCCGCAAAAAAACAACTGGCTGAATAAGAGTGAGACGGCGTGGTTAATTAATACCCTCGAGCAGGAAGGCAAGAATAAAGCATCGGGTCAGAAAACCAGCCTTTGGAAAGGACTATCTGATATTCGCGTATTGACGCTGGCTATTGTTTATTTCGGCACCTCTGCCGGGTTGTATTCTCTGAATATCTGGTCTCCTCAGTTCCTGAAATCGTTTGGCCTGACCACCCTGCAAACTGGTTTTATCAATGCGTTACCCGCTGCGCTGACAGTCATCGCGATGATCATCTGGGCAAAACATTCCGACAAAACCCATGAGCGTACCTGGCATGTGGTGTCTGCGTGTTTACTGGCGTGTGTCGGTTTCATTCTGGCCGGTTCGGTGCACAGCTTAACGCTGGCGGTGGTCGCTCTGGTTATGGCCAGTGTCGGAATCTCTTCCTGCAAGCCTCCACTGTGGAGTATTCCGTCGCTGTTCCTGAAAGGCCCGGCAGCCGCAGCCGGACTGGCGGCAATCAACTCAATCGGCAACCTTGGCGGTTTTGCCGGGCCGGCGATTATTGGCTGGCTGAAAGAAACCACTGGCAGCTTCTCTCTGGCGATGTATTGCGTAGCGGGAATGTTACTGCTGTCGGCCATCCTGGTCCTCTCTATTCAAGTTAACCGCAAACGGGAAGCGGTTAACAATTCCCTTGCCTAATTTAATGCTGGAGAACACTTGTGAGCACATTAACTGCTGTTGAAAAACTGACAGACATTATGACCCGATTTACTGGGTACGTTGGTAAACGTCTGCCAACAGACGTGATTAACAAACTGGAAGCGCTGCGTGAGCAGGAGACTGCCCCTTTAGCCTGTGCTGTTTATGACTCGATGTTTGAAAACCAAAAACGCGCAGATGAACTGGATCGCCCGTCCTGCCAGGACACTGGCGTGATTCAGTATTTCATTACGGTGGGGGCACGCTTCCCGTACCTCGGTGAACTTGAAGATGTGCTGCGGAATGCCACGTTGGAAGCCACTCGAAAGGCACCTTTGCGTCATAACGCAGTGGAAACCTTTGTAGAGAAGAACACCGGCACCAATACAGGCTCGCGTGTACCCTGGCTGGACTGGGAGATTATTCCGGATGACGACAGCTGCACCATTGAAGTGTATATGGCCGGTGGTGGCTGCTCGTTACCCGGCGCGGCTAAGGTGCTAATGCCGGGTCAGGGCTACGAAGGCGTTAACCAATTCGTGTTCGATGTTATCACGTCCTACGGCGTCAACGCCTGCCCGCCTTTACTGGTGGGCGTCGGGGTATCCACCTCGGTTGAGACGGCAGCTCGGTTGTCGAAAAAAGCCATCCTGCGCCCCGTTGATTCACGCCATCCCAATGCGGATGCGGCGAAGATGGAGGAACTCCTCGAATCGGGTCTCAATCAGGTTGGATTGGGGCCGCAGGGGTTGGGTGGCAATGCTTCGGTGATGGGCGTCAATATTGAATCGTCGGCGCGTCATCCCTCCACTATCGGGGTGGCGGTGTCTACTGGATGCTGGGCTCACCGCCGTGGAGCGATCCGTTTCTCTGCTGATTTGTCGTATGAAATTCTGTCTCACAAGGGGGCTGTACTGTGAAAAAAATCCTGACAACACCGATTAAAGATGAAGACCTGTTGGCGCTGAAACCGGGTGAAGTTGTTTATCTGACTGGTACGCTGGTGACTTGTCGTGATGTGGCGCACCGTCGTTTGATTGAACTGGGCCGTGAGCTTCCGGTGGATCTGCGTGGTCTGGCTATTTTTCATGCTGGGCCGATCGTAGTCGAAAAAGGGAATAACCAGTTCCAGATGATCTCGATTGGTCCGACGACCAGTATGCGAATGGAAAAATTCGAGAAAGAGTTTATTGAAAGAACCGGGGTGAAGTTGATTGTTGGGAAGGGGGGTATGGGGCCAAATACCGAAGAGGGTTGCCGGCAGCATAAAGTGGTACACGCGATCTTTCCCGGTGGTTGTGCGGTATTGGCCGCAACTTGTGTAGAAGAAATTGAGGATGCTCAGTGGCGGGATTTAGGAATGCCAGAGACGCTGTGGGTATGCCGGGTTAAAGAATTTGGCCCGTTAATTATCTCAATCGATACCGAAGGTAACAACCTGATCGAAGGGAATAAGCAGGTTTATAATCAACGCAAGCTACCGGTGATTGAAGAAATAAACCAACAGATCAAATTTATTAAATAGCCTGATGGCTGGGGGTTTATATGAAACTACTGAGTTTTATTCATCCCAACACCGGGAAAAAAACGTGGGGATATCATCAAAATGGTCAAGTGCATGATTTAGGATGGCATTATCCGGATTTAAAATCAGCGTTAATGACTGACTTTTTGAGCGAAACTCTGCCTGTAGGTGAGCAAGTTCCGGTATTCTCACTGGACGAAATCACCTTTCTGCCAGTGATTGACAATCCGGATAAAATATTCTGCGTGGGGATGAACTATCAGGATAAACGTATCGAGTTTGAACAAACTATTGATGCACCGACGCTGTTTGTCCGTTTTCCTGATTCGCTCACGGCGCATAGCGCGGAGCTATGCAAACCTGAAAGCAGTGATGAATTTGATTATGAAGGTGAGTTGGCTGTGATTATTGGCAAACACGCCAGTAACGTAAGCTGCAATACCGCACTGGAATATGTAGCCGGTTATAGCTGTTTTATGGATGGTTCTGTGCGTGATATGCAATATACCTGGTTCACGTCAGGGAAAAATTGGCAGAGAACTGGCGCGTTTGGCCCATGGATG
The DNA here is from genome assembly GCF_000705335.1 of Mangrovibacter sp. MFB070. Taxonomy (NCBI): domain Bacteria; kingdom Pseudomonadati; phylum Pseudomonadota; class Gammaproteobacteria; order Enterobacterales; family Enterobacteriaceae; genus Mangrovibacter; species Mangrovibacter sp. MFB070. Next base: position 155,065 of record NZ_JJMI01000035.1, on the reverse strand, counting down.
GTCACTCGTGATGAGATTGAGAACCCTCAGACTCTGTCTATCAACACCTGGCTGAACGGGCAAAGGGTGCAGCATGATTCTACACAAAATATGGTGCGTTCTGTTGCGGAGTTAATTGCTTATATTTCACGCTTCAGTCCGCTTAGCCCGGGGGACGTGATTATCACAGGGTCGCCAGGTGGTGTGGGTAAAAAAAGAACTCCCCCTTTATTTATGCAGGAGGGTGACACTATCGAAGTTGAAATTAGCGGAATAGGACGTCTGTCAAATCGCGTTGCTGGTTTGAGAATGATTGAGTCATCATATTCATAATTATCATCATCGCGCCGAACTCAGGTGTATTAACTCAGACCTGATCTGACAGTTACCGATTATTTATACAGGTATCTGTCAGATTACATCTGGCATTTATTTGCCGTTAGCTCCCCGCTGTGCTTGACCTGTTCGCAGTAAACCAGCCGTTGTGATGTTCCATTGTGATCAGGACAGGCATCATACAAACAGGCAGTTCCTTTCACAATTTCAATTACATGCAAGGCTAGGGTGCGGCCCATTATTTATTAAATCAAAGAACTTCAACCACCTCGAATTCTTCTGCAACAAGCTCCATATCATCGGAGTAAGAACCTTCGCGGATAAAAAAACGCTGATGTTCTTTCCGCCAGTATTCGAGGCTTAAATCACCTTCGCCTTCTTTTCTGGCAAACTCTTCAGTAACATCACAAAAACGCACCAGTCTCAATGAAAGCAGCCGGATAACGCATACTGGAACGTCTTCGCCATTGAGAATAATGTTATAACTTCCTATTCTGGGCGCAGGCTCTTCTTGCTGAAAAGCCGACAATGAGCCGCAAGAGGCAGTTTTCATCCCTCTTAGCACCAGGTCTGCAAGTTCATTAGCCAGCTCTGGGCTGTCGCCAATTTGCCACGCATTCGCACCCGGGTACTTTACCTTTAATTCTTCAACCGTACTCATCGCAATTCCTTCCATGCAATATGTTAAAAGGCGAATTATAGACTTATTTAAGATGAAGCAGGTGGGCTGCGGGGAACCGAAGTGAATCCATTTTCCTGAAAGAAATCTGTGGGCTGGCGCGCATGAGCTACTGCCGGGCACTTGTCAGAAAATAATTTGTGGGGTGAAACGCAACTACAGCCGTCCTCACCAAATCCCACAAAAGCAAAAAGCCTGCTCGTAAGCAGGCTTTTCAAATTTGGCTCCTCTGACTGGACTCGAACCAGTGACATACGGATTAACAGTCCGCCGTTCTACCGACTGAACTACAGAGGAATCGTGTGGAGGCAATCATAGCGGCGAAAAAACAATTGTCAAACCTAAATCGCCAAATCCACGCCAAGTGGCGATTATCTCAGCAGCTCGCTGGATTATCAGACAAATAACCCCGAAAATCCTTTGCAGGAATACGAATACTCCCTCATCATTTAAAACTGGGTTTCAACATTCTGTTTGTGAGTCCAATTTGAAAGTACTTTCCGCAATGCACCAGCGCGTGGTGGCAACACACTGGTACCGTAATCGTAAGAGTTATCGCGTTTTGTTTTGGCGGGAAGTTACGCCGCTTGCCATCCCCATTTTGATTGAAAACACCTGCGTACTGATGATGGGTGTGTTGAGCACTTTCCTGGTTAGTTGGCTGGGTAAAGAAGCGATGGCAGGCGTGGGCCTGGCAGACAGCTTTAACATGGTTATTCTGGCGTTTTTTGCTGCCGTTGATCTCGGTACTACGGTGGTGGTGGCCTTCAGCCTGGGTAAACGCGACAGGAAGCGAGCACGGGCTGCAGCACGCCAGTCATTAGTGTTAATGACCCTTATTGCGGTGCTGATGGCAGTAGTGATTCACTTTATGGGCGAGCACATTATTAATGTGATTGCCGGTGAAGCCGCTCCCTCAGTAAAAGCACTTGCGCTTACCTATTTGCAACTCACTGCCTGGAGTTACCCGGCTGCGGCAATCGCCCTGATAGGCAGTGGTGCATTGCGCGGAGCAGGCAACACCAAAATACCGCTGTTGATCAATGGCGGTATGAATATCCTGAATATCATTATCAGTAGCTTGCTGATTTACGGCTGTTTCTCCTGGCACGGTCTGGGCTTTATTGGTGCCGGGTTGGGGCTGAGTATTTCCCGTTATATTGGTGCCTTCGCCATTATTTGGGTGCTGATGGTGGGGTTCACTCCGGCCATTCGTATTCGCCTGAAGAGTTATTTCAAACCGCTTAATTTTGGCATTCTGGTGGAAGTGCTGGGGATTGGTATTCCGGCCAGTATCGAGTCTGTCCTGTTTAATGGCGGCAAGTTGCTCACCCAGGTCTTTGTCGCCGGGATGGGCACAGATGTCATCGCCGGTAACTTTATTGCGTTTTCTATTGCCGGGATTATCAACCTGCCAGGTAACGCCCTGGGCTCTGCTTCCACCATTATTGTTGGTAAACGGCTGGGTAAAGGCCAGATAGGGCAGGCAGAGCGCCAGTTGCGCCATGTGTTCTGGCTGGCAACATTCGGGCTGACCATTATTGCCTGGGGCAGTGCGCCGTTTGCCGGGTTACTGGCATCGTTCTACACCCATGAGCAGGATGTAAAAGATGTGGTGAAAATACTGCTCTGGCTGAATGCCTTGTTTATGCCAGTCTGGGCGGCGTCCTGGGTGTTGCCTGCGGGCCTGAAAGGGGCGCGCGATGCCCGTTTTGCGATGTGGATTTCTATGTTCAGCATGTGGGGCGCCAGGGTTGTGGTGGGCTACGTGCTGGGCGTTGTGCTCGGGTTTGGTGTGGTCGGGGTCTGGTTGGGAATGTTCTTCGACTGGGCTGTACGCGCTGCCTGCTTCTACTGGCGTATGGCGAGTGGCAAATGGCTGTGGAAATACCCCAGGCCACCAAAGCAGGCGTTTGAACAGCAGCCTGCGGAACAGAATCAGTAAACCGTCGCCAATGACTGGCCGGTAAAGCAATAACGATAAGGAGCTTAGAATGAGTAACAAAACCACCACTTGGGTAGCAGCAATAATGCTGGCCGTTCCTGCTCTTGCAGCCCCCGGGCTGGCGCAGGCCGCAACCAGCCAGCTTACCGGCTGTGCCGCGAAGCAGCACGAAATTGAGCAGCAATTAGTGCATGCCCGGGAGCAGGGGAATGCCGGGCGGGTAAGGGGCCTTGAAGAAGCGCTGCAAAGTGTGAAAGACCACTGTACAGACGAAGGCCTGCTGAAAAGCCGCCAGGTGAAAGTACAGGAAAAAGAACGTGAGGTAAAAGAACGTACTCACGAACTGAAAGAAGCACAGGCTTCCGGCCAACAAGAAAAAATAGAAAAACGCCAGCGCAAACTGGCCGAAGCGCAGGCGGAACTGGCTGAAGCCCGGGCGGAACTCACGAAGTAACCTCTCTTTTCTGGTAAACCCACAACACCCGTGTCAGGAAACTGCCATGGGTGTTGTGCTGTTTGCCGCCATTCTGGAACAAATGCTTACTGATTTTTCAGGATTTTCTGCACAACATACTGGTTTTCCTGGCTCAGATTGCTAACGTTAACTGCGCACAGTTTTGAACTGTGTTTCCATAACCTAAACGTGCTTTCTCGTGGCGAAAATAAGGATAAAGGTAGCCCCATGAAAAAAACGATTTTGCAGGGTATTGGCGCGGCCATCATTCTGGCTTTGGCCGGGTGTGCCGCACCACAGCAAGGTGCTCAACAGCCATCACCCCAGTCACAACAATCCATTCAACAAACCGCTCAGCAGCAACTGGCCGGGCAGTCTGTATTGGCGGTGAACTGGTTCCAGCAGTCTGGTGAATACCAGGCGCTGGCGTGGCAGGCTTTTAACAGTGCGCGCCTGGCGTTTGATGCCTCGGCCCATAAAGTGCATGGCCGCCGGGCAGTCATTGTCGACCTGGATGAAACCATGCTGGACAACAGCGCATACAGTGCGTGGCAGGCCAAACACGGGCAGCCTTTTAGTGATAAAACCTGGGCGGAGTGGACTCAGGCCAAACAGGCGGTGGCCGTACCTGGCGCGGTACAGTTTGCCCGCTACGTGAACAGCCATGGCGGTACGATGTTCTATATTTCCAACCGTGATGCCAAAGACAGCGCGGCTACCAAAGCCAATATGGAAGCGCTGGGCTTCCCGGGCGTTAATGACAAAACCCTGTTGCTGAAAACAGACAGCTCGAATAAACAGGCACGCTTCGACAGCGTGAAAGCCAGTGGCTACCATGTGGTGTTATATGTTGGCGACAACCTCAATGACTTTGGGGCGGCGACATACCACAAAGACAACGCGGCTCGCCGCCAGTTTGTCAGTGATAACCATGCCCGCTTTGGCACTGAGCTGATTGTGTTGCCGAACCCGTTGTATGGCGACTGGGAAAGTGGCATGGCACCGGGTTATTTTAAACTGACACCAGAGCAAAAATTGCAGGTACGCGAAAATAACCTGCGCGCCTGGTCCGGGCAGTAATTCCCCGCATAATGATTAACGGGCCGGGTGCATTTACTGTGCGCCGGGCCCGTTTTATTTGCTGTCAGAACTGGTAGCTGGCACCTACCTGCCAGGTGCGGTCCCGCCCAATCCAGCAGTAGTTGGCGTCATAACAAGTCCAGGTGAGTTTATTCGTCAGGTTCTGGCCGCTGGCTTTCAGCGTCAGCCCCGCCAGAGACGGGCTGATAACCCCCATATCGTAACTTACTGCCATATCGTACTGAGTATTACCACCCAGCGCCGGGAGGCTGTTATCCGGGGTGATTTCAGTTTTACCGGTATAACGCGCACCGGCACCAATCATTAACCCGCTCAGGCTACCGGAACTGAAGTGGTAATCGGCCCACAGGTTGGCGGCATGCTCAGGCACTTGTGTCGGGCGTTTTCCCTGGTAGAGCGCATCTTTGGTGTTCTTCGCATCAGTCCAGGCATAATTGGCGACCAGGTTGAGGTTATCAGTTAGGCGGCTGATAGCGCTTAATTCAACCCCTTTCGACGTTATCTCCCCGGTTTGCCAGTAATTCAACTGGTAATCGGCAGTGTAGGTGTTGTCGGTAGTCACTACGTTTTTTTGCCGGATACGGAAAACAGACGCGGTCAGTGTGGTGGCATAGTCTGCTATCTGGTACTTCACACCGCCTTCCAGTTGCTCGCTGGTGGTGGGTTTAACTTGCTGCGCGGTAAGTGTACCCTGCGGTGAAACCGGCAAAAACCCTTCTGAGTAACTGACGTAAGGCGCAATGCCATTGTCGAACTGGTACAGCGCGCCCAGGCGTTTGGTGACACGCTGCTGGCTCACCCAGCTTTTGCTGTCGTTATCCAGATTATTGGTAGTGGTGGAGTGATAGTTGTCGTAGCGAATGCTGGCGACCAGGTTCAGCCCGCCGAATACTACCTGGTCCTGTAAATACCAGCCCTGTTGGTAATAACTCAGGCGTTGCTTCGTGGCGGTGTACAGCCCCAGGTTGTCGCTGGTCACCTGGCTGTAATCCGGGTGTTGCATGTCGATGCCCGGGTACACTGTGCCATAGCGGTATTTCATATGGGAATTCAGGTGCTGGTAGTCGAACCCGGCTAACAGGTGGTGCTGCCAGTCGCCCCAGTTGGCTGTTTTGCTCACCTGGTTGTCCACATTGATGCTGTCCAGGTCTTCATCGGTGGTGTAGCCAAAGCGGGAAAGCTGAGTATTGCTGGCCCCCACTCCGGTGGAGTAAATACTGCGCTGGTGGGTATCCACATTGAAATAACGCGCTTTTTGTACCACACCCCAGCCGTTATCAAACTGGTGTTCAAAGGTGTAACCCAGCATACCTTCACGTTGTTTAAACCCATTCCAGTGGTCGCCCGCGAAATCCCGGCGCGAGGCATAGCCACTGCGCAGGTAAGCCAGTGGTAACGGGTTAGATGGAGTCAGGCTGGGCTGGTTCTGGTAGAGCGCCTGAATAGTTAGCCGGGTCTGGTCGGAAGGCTGCCAGATGGCAGAAGGCGCAATCAGGTAGCTTTCGTGTTTGGTGGTGCGGGCCTGGTCATTGCCTTCACTGGCTTTGCCAATTAACCGGTATGCCCAGTCGCTGTTGGCAATTTGCCCGGTGGAATCCAGCCAGCCTTCTTTTAAATTCCGGTTGCCAGTATTAAAGCCAATTTCGTTGTGAGGTGTTTTCTCGGGCATTTTGCTCTGAATATTCACCAGCCCGCCGGGAGAGGCATTGCCATATAACACCGAAGATGGCCCTTTAAGGATCTGAACCTGCTCCATAAGAATAGGGTCGATATTCGCTTTGGTGTTGCCACTCACGTTATAGGGCAGTTGCAACCCGTCGAGGTATTCATGCTCTGCATTAAAACCACGGATTTTATATTCGCTCATATACGTGGTGGCGCCGCGCATTTCGGTTGAAACCCCGGCGGCATAGCGCAGCACTTCATTGAGCGACTGCGGGTGGCGCTGTGCCATTTCACTGTGGCTGATGGTATCTATGGTTTGTGGTGTGCGGTTTTCCGGTAGTGCGGATTTGGTGGCGCTGTTGGTGTAAGGTGCCACGCTGTTACTACTCTTACTATTTGTGGCACTGACAACTATGGTGCTTTCCTGGGAACCTGCCGCTGTGGTGGCCGCCTGTGCGCCGGGGAAAAAACTGGCGGCAATACTGCCTGCCAGTAAAGAAAAGGAGAATGCCCCTGACCTTGCCATGTATCTGAACCTGTCTTGAATTATTATTTAATGAAAGTGATTATTATTACGGTTATATGGCCCGAACGGGCTATGCCGGGTGACAGACTGTGTATGCGCAATGCTAAAACCAGGCCTTACTGCACCGGGTGAACATCACTGGGGGCAATACCGTAACGCCGCCGGAAGGCGGTCGCAAAATTGGTGGCATGGGCATAGCCAGCTTTCCAGGCGGCTTCCTGAACACTGTCGCCTTCCAGAAGATAGCGCCGGGCAAGGGCCAGCCGGCAGTCGCGCAGGTAATTAAACACCGAGTCGCCATAAGCCTGGCGGAATTTACTGCGCAGGCTGGCTGTGCTCATGGCGGCTGTGCGCGCCAGGGCCTCCAGCGTATGGGGCTGTTCCGGGGCGGTTTCCAGTATCATACGCACCTGTTCCAGCCGCAGGCGTTCGCCACGCAGGTTTGCGTTGTTGGTGGCACTTTCATGCATTTGCTGGCCCAGTAACTGCAGCAAAGCGCCTTCCAGTGTGAGCTGGCGGGCCAGTGGCGTGGTGGTGCGCAGCAGTGCCTGGCGTAACCCACCCAGAACATAACTGGCTACCGGCCAGGCGGTAGTGAGTGGCCCCAGTTGCTGCCAGGCGGATACATGCGCGGCAACTGCCGGGTGGACGGCAGCGCCTGCCGCTGGCAGTGCCAGTGAAACAGTCACCAGGCGCTCATCGCTTTGGTGGCAGGCACGCAACACTTGCTGTTCACCAAGGTGGGTCGCCAGTGCCATACCCGCCTGGACTCGCCAGGCTTTGCCATTCAGGTTTAGCTGCACGTTCCCTTCAAGCACGACCAAAATATACAACGGTGCACACCCCAGTGACGTGGAGTGCCAGGGTTCAATCACCTGTAAATCAGAGCAAGTGGCAAAAATCCCCGATGGCAGGGTGAGTTCATCCACATAGCCGCGCATTACGGTGCGGGCAGAGTTTACCGCAGGTGTTATGCCAAGACCCGGGAAGTGGTAATCAATACTGTAGCGTGCGCCAAAGTCGAGAAAATGCGCCACGGAGAACAATTGTGGCGGGGGTAGCGGTTGCTGGGTTTTCATGCTCACCTGTCAGTTACTGGCGGCAGGCAATGGCCTGCCGCAGAAGGGAGCAAGTGTATCATTCGTGTTTTAGCTTAGTAAAATAAATGATACTTATTCGCATTTATCTGAAAGGCTATGATTGTATAACCGCCTGCGGGTGCCAGCCAGCGGGAAGCGGGTGAGGCCGTTCAATGGACAGGTTATCCAGCGCCAGGTGCAACACGCCAGTGGCGTAAATTGCCGGCATCCCGCCTGGGTAACGTTCCACACCCCATGGCTCACCGCTTGCCGGGTTAATCAAAAATGCGTTGTCCAGCCCGGTGCCTGTAGGGCGTTCGGGGTTGCAGGGCGGGCGAATATCATAGCTGCCTTGTTGCGGGTCGCCACATGCCACCTGGCAAAGCTGAACCTGGCTGAGCCGTACCCAGGCAATGCCTGCGGGGTGCTCGCTGTGCAGGTTAATGGCCCCCTCAGCAGTACCACTTATCCCATTAAAACTGACCTGGCTGATGGTGCCGGGGGGCACTTTTGGGTCACGCGTGCGGCAGGAGATAAACACCGGGTCTGCGCGCCCCCAGTGGCAGGGGTTAGCATGATGGCAGTTAAACGTGATATCGCTGAACCGCAGGCGGCGCAGTGCTCCACCATCACGGCTGATAATCCCGATGCCACGGTTGCTGTCGTAGATGGTGCACCCGGTCATAACAATATCTTCAATGTCATCAACGGTTTCAGTGCCAATTTTGAATGCACTGCTCGCGGAGCGCAGAGTACAACCGCTAATCGTGACATGTTGGGTGGGGCCAGCCAGTGGGGCCGGTTTACGGGTGGTTTTCAGGCAAATGCCATCGTCGGCGGCACTGAAATGGCTGTCGCTGATATGTACATAGCGGCAACTGTCAATATCCAGCGCATCGGTATTCGCCATGGTCATATCGTTATCAACAACCATCTGGCTGATAAACACCTGTTCACAGGCAACCAGGTGAACAGTCCACATTGGTGCGTTATGCACCCGCACGCTTTGCAGGCGCACATTATTACAGCCTTCGAACACAATAATGCGCGGCCGCTCCTGCGCAGGCATACGGTAGCCCATGGCGTCTTTGGTGGCAGAGAACCAGGCATCGGCATTACCATCAATGCGGCCCTGGCCGGTCAGGCTGATGTTGTGCTGGTTACGGGCGTAGATCAGCGCCCGGTTGGATTGCTCGGCCACACTCAGGGTTTCACCCGCCAGGTAATCTTCATACTGGCTGCTGGCAACCAGTGCCGCACCGGGTTCAAAATGCAGGCAGAAGTTTGAAGGCAGAACCAGTGCGCCGGTTAAATATTGCCCCGGAGGGAGCACCAGTGTTCCGCCGCCAGCGTTGTTTACTTCATCTATGGCCTGCTGAATTATCCCGGTTACCGGGGAACTGGCCGGGTGGCCTTTGGGGAGCGTCAAAGTCCGTTGCATTTATTTCACCGCGCCTTGTGTTACGCCGCTAATGAATTTGCGCTGGAACACCAGAAACACAGCCACTAACGGCAGAATAACAATCATTGCACCTGCCATCAGTACCGGAATGTTAATGGTGTTCTTGTTCTGGAAAAACATCATCCCAATCGGCAGGGTCCGTAAATCTTCCTGATTAACCAAAATGAGCGGAATTAAAAATTCGTTCCAGGTCCAGATAAACAATAGCAGTGCCAACGTAGAAAGGGTGGGCCAAATGGCCGGTACCAGAATTTTCCACAGCAAACGCCAGCGCGGGGTGTTGTCCATTACCGCTGCTTCAATTAACTCTTTCGGGACTTGTTGCAGAGCGGTGGCGACCATCAGTGTGGTGAACGGAATAGACAACGCCACCTGCGGCAGGATCAGCGCAAGATAGGTGTTGGTCAGCCCCATCCAGCGCAGTTCATGGTACAGGGGAATAATAAAAGACTCTGAAGGCAATACCATACCCAGCGCCATCAACAGGGCGAACAGGGTTTTGCCCGGTACCCGCAAAAAAGCAAAGCCAAAGCCCGATAAAATCCCCAGCAGGATGCTGAGTATCACCACCGGGAACACAACCAGCACTGAGTTCATAAAATAGACCCGGAAATGGCCGTCTTCCCAGGCCGACAGGTAATTGGCCAGGCTGAACGTGTGGGGCAGGGCAAATACGCCCTGGAACAGTTCCATTTGGGTTTTAAATGAAGTGAGAAACGCCATTAAAAACGGGGCGATGGTAATTAACGCCAGGCACCACAACAATGCCCGGGAGAGCAGGGGCGTGCGGTTTATCATGATTTTGGCTCCCGTATGGCAAAGTGCAACGCGCCATTAATGGCAAAGACAATAAACAGGCTGACAATGGCGACGGCCGAGGCATAGCCAAAGTGGCGCAGGTCGAACCCCTGCTGGTACATATACATATTGGTGACCAGTGTCGAGGTTCCCGGCCCGCCCTGGGTCATTACATACACCAGGTCAAAGGCTTTCAGGCTGGCGATAACAGTGAGGATCAGCGCTATTTTAATTTCCGGGCGCAACCCCGGCAGCGTAATCCGGCGGAATTTTTGCCAGCGGGACGAACCATCCAGTGCGGCGGCTTCGGTAATCGACGGGTCCATGCGCTGAATACCAGACATAAACAAGATCAGGCAAAAACCGAAAAAGTACCATACGGCGACCATCCCGGTAGCGGGCAGTGCCCAGGTGAAATCACCCAGCCAGGCCAGCGCCAGGTTTGGCAGGCCAATGGCACGCAGAAACTGGTTAATCGGCCCGAAGGCCGGGTTGTACAACCAGCGCCACACCACACCCAGAACGGCCATGGGCATAATGTACGGCAGGAAAAACAGGCAACGCAGCACAGTCAGTTCGCGCGGGCGGCGCAGTTCGCTCAAAAAACTGCACAGTGCCAGCCCAAGGCCCACTGGCAGAACTGTGTAGAACAGCATCAATACCACATTGTTACCTACCGCAGTCCAGAATTCGTGGTCGCGGAAGATCTGCACAAAATTGCCAAGGCCAATAAACAGTGGGCGGGTACTGCCGTCCCATTCGGTGAACGCTATACCCAGTGAAGCCATTAGCGGGAACAGCAGGAAAATGCTGTACACCAACATCGCGGGCAAAAGATACAGTGCATTACGTAAACGTGAACGATTGAGCATGATGCTGTTTCCACACCTCGTGCAGTTAGTGTTTTAAGGAACTCAGGTATTTTTGGTAATCCTTATCTGCATTTTCAGCCAGTTGCTGTGGCGTGATTTTATCGGCCATCAGTAGCTGTACATTCTGGTTGAGGGTGGTGAGCATGGTAGGTGTAGCCCAGTCCAGGTAGTGGCCCAGCGCGTCATTCTGATTCACTGTCACCCACACTTTATAGACATCGCTTAACAACGGGTTGTCTTTGGGTAACGTGGCGGAAGCAGAAGACGACGCGGGCAGGAACCCGGCCTGCAGCCAGTCATTTGCCACTTTGTCGGAAACAATGTAGTTAATATATTTTGCGGCGGCATCCTGCTGGGCTTTGGTTTTCGCGGTGCTGGTAATGGAGAATGGCAGGTCAGTGCCGCCAACCATCAGCGGTTTTTTCACGCCAGGGAATGCAGGCAGTGCAGCAAAATGAATGTCTTTATTGGCTTTAAACTGGCCCATGTACCAGGTGCCGCTGATAAAAAATGCAGACTGGCCATTCTGGAACAGGGTTGCGGCATCATCGTGGCCAATGCCCTGGAAGCCCGGGAAGAAATAACCGTCGTGGTTCCACTTCTGCATTAACTGCGCGGCTTTTTCCAGTTTCGCGTCTTTAAAGCTGCCACCCACATCATAAATCAGGTTATCGAGGGTTTTGCGCTCGCTGCTGTCAATCTGGTCTTCCCATAATGTACTGAGCATTTGCTGCCCGGCGTTACCATCCAGCAACCCCAGCATCAGCCCGGCAGTGCCCTGTTGCTTGAGTTTCGCCAGTGCCTGTTCGAACTCTTCCATGGTTTTCGGCACCGGGATACCGGCTTTATCCAGCAATGCTTTGTTGTAATACAGGCCGACCATTTCACCCAGGCTTGCTACGCCATACAAATGACCACTGCCGAAGTCCTGCTTTTCAGACCAGCGGTTGCGTTTGAGGATGGAATCCGGAAAGCGGGTGGTCCACTGGTATGTGGTGGCGTAACCGTCCATAGGGACCAGTAATTTTTCTTTGACCAGGGCGCCCATATCACCGCCACCCTGGTTGACCTGGGCCACCTGGGGGCCATCGCCAGAAGAGAGTGCCAGCTTGAGTGGAATGCGGGTGTCTTCAAAGGCGTGAATGGATCGGTTGATTTGAATACCCGGGTTGGCGGCGGTGAAATCTTTAATGGCTTTATTAATCACCGCGCTTTGTTCCGGGTAATTATAGATATCCCAGGCACTGATAGTCAGTGTTTGTGCATGTAATGGTGCGGTTAACACGCTACAGGTGAGTGCCGCGAGTAAAGCGATACGTGTCTTGCGGGTAAAACGAACCTGATGTGAATGACGCATGAATCAAACCTCTTCTGGACACCAAACAAGGCCCGCCTCCGTGCATTATTGCTTTTGGCACTTCCCGTGCGCAGCGTGACACGATGCTGTAAATTGCATCATGTACTACACTTACTTTATATAAAAAATAAAGTCAAACGGCATTTTTAACAGGAAAATAACGTTATCCTGGTCACAGAAAAACTAATGCCGGAGCAGGTGGTTAGCATATAAAACTACTGTAATAGAGTAACGCCAGTAATATGGCTGGGTATTTTTTGTATTGAGAGGCGATTCTGTTGTGAAAAATAATATCCTTTGTAGTCAATGAGATAACATAATAATTTCCTATGTGTTATGGCAAATCAAGCCAGAGAAATTAGAGCGTAGAAAATAATGTGAGTAAAATCAATGTCCATTGTCTGGCTGTTGAGTGCTAAATATAAGGGGAAGCTCTTACTGGCAATTCTGGCAATATGTTCTACGGGCTAAAATTACTATGGTGGTAATTATTCTATCTTGAAAAAAAAGTACGATTTAATTACCCTGGCATAATCCGCCAATAACCAGCGAGCGCTTCATGATGCCTGAATCCACCGATGTTATTCGTCCGGCGCGTGCCGAAGACCGCGCAGCGTTAAGCCGTATTTGCCTTGAAACAGCCAATGCCGGGAAAGATGCCACTGATTTGTACAGTGATGGCGATTACCCCGGTTTGCTGTATGTCCTGCCTTATGCGGAATTTGAGCCTGATTTCGCGTTTGTTCTGGAAATGTCTGGTGAAGTGGTGGGGTACGTGGTTGCCACACCCGATACCGCAGCGTTTGAAGCCCGCCTGGCGCAGAGCTGGTGGCCAGTGTTGCAGGAGCGCTATGCACAGCGCACCAGTGAAGCGCCACTGGATATGAAAGTGCTGGGGCAGATCCGGGCTCCGGGTAATGCCAGTGAAGAGCTGACAGGCCGCTGGCCTGCACACCTGCATATTAACCTGCTGCCAGTTGCACAGCAGGGCGGCTGGGGGCGGCGGCTGGTAACCCGGCAACTGGCTGCACTGCGCGATGCGGGCGTGCCCGGCGTGCACCTGGGCGTCAGCCTGCAAAACGAAGGTGTGTGCGCGTTTTATGAAAAAATGGGCTTCCGGCATATTTTCCGCCGCAATGCCATTTATATGGGTCAGGTGTTGTAAGGGGAGCGGAAATGGCCAGTCTGGAACTGAAGAATGTGACAAAACGCTGGGATCAGGTGACTGTTATCCCGGGGCTGGATCTCACCATTAACAGTGGTGAATTTGTGGTGTTTGTTGGCCCGTCGGGGTGCGGAAAGTCCACATTGCTGCGCATGATAGCCGGGCTGGAAGAAATAACGGAAGGGCAACTACTGATTTCTGGTGCAGATATGACGCGCCAGTCAGCCTCTGAGCGGGGCATCGCCATGGTGTTTCAGTCTTATGCGCTCTACCCCAATATGTCGGTGCGGGATAATCTGGCCTACCCACTGGAAATGGCGAAACGGCCGAAAGCGGAGATTAACCGCAAAGTGGACGAGGTGGCGGCAAAACTGCACCTGACAGAATACCTGGGGCGCCTGCCGCGCGCACTGTCTGGCGGCCAGCGCCAGCGTGTGGCCATTGGCCGGGCGATTATTCGCAAGCCATCTATCTTCTTGTTTGATGAGCCGCTTTCCAACCTGGATGCAGAGTTGCGCCTGAAAATGCGCATTGAGATTGCCCGGCTGCATGAAGCACTCGGTAATACCATGATTTATGTAACCCACGACCAACTGGAAGCAATGACCCTGGCAGACCGCATTGTGGTTCTGCGCCAGGGGAAAATTGAACAGACTGGCGCACCGCTGGAGATTTACCACAACCCCGATAACCTGTTTGTCGCCGGGTTTATTGGCTCGCCTAAAATCAATGTGTTGCCTGCCACGGTTACCGCGACAAAACCGGGTGAAGTGCAACTGCGGGTGGCAGATTTGGCGCTGGAGAACCTGGTGTGCCCGGTGGCTGAAGCGGTGGAAGAAGGGGAGACACTGTGGCTGGGCGTGCGTCCGGAACACATCATCTGCAAGGGTGAAGGAACCGCGCAATTCACCGCACCAGTTTCCTGGGTGGAAAAACTGGGGCACACCAATTATGTCTACCTGGATATTGGCCGGGAAGAGATGCTGGTGGTTGAGCTGCGTGACGGGGACAATGTTGAAACGCGCCAGGAGATGAGCCTTGCGTTGTCACAGCCCAGCCTGCTGCTGTTCCGTGAAAACGGGTTACGGTTACGTTAACGTTGGGTGCCCTTGGGCCAGGTCAATAAATATAACCCGCCTTCTGGCGGGTTGAGATTGATGAAAAAGAAGGAAAAAACGTGGTTTTTCCTTCTTTTTAGTTAGCAGCCGAAAATCAATGAATTGATTTTCCTGGTTTTTATTGGGTGACATCCACTCGTTCTGTGCGGATATGAGGTTTGTCATCAGACTCCCCGCCTTCTGGCGGGTTAGTTATCGTTGCGCTCGGCTTCGGCTTCTACAGAAAGCACATCTATCAGCCGGTCAACGGCGAGCCCGGCGGCGCCCAGTGCCCACATCCGGTTGGACTCTGTTAAAAATTGCAACGGGGTGAGCTGTGGGGTGAGTTTCAGCCGGTAAGTGTGGAAACTCTGGGTCACCTGGTCGAGCAAAATTCGCGAGGCCATTTGCGGCTCCATTGCCAGGTAAACCACATCCGGGTCAAATGCCACCGCCAGGTTTGCCAGTGCACTGCCCAGGTGCTCGCCTGCTTCCCGCAATACTTCGAGAGTTTGTGGGGAAGGGCGTTCATCAAGGGCTGCCAGGTGTGTTGCCCCGGTTTCAGCCAGCGCCCGCAGAATCGCTTTTGACGAAGCAGCATCTTCCAGCGTTCGCCCACTGCCATCGGTTAAGAAAGCATTGCCAATTTCCCCGGCTGTACCATGGCGGCCACGGTATAACTGGCGGTCTAGTATGATTCCCGCCCCAATGCCTTTGCCATAAGTGGCGACAATCGCAGTGCGCGACTGGCCTAACTGGCCGAAAACCTGTGCCGCCAGTGCCATGGCGTTAGCGTCGTTTTCAATAAACACTGGCAGGTGAAAGCGGGCCTGCAATTGTTCCACAACCGGTTCATTGTCCCAGTTCAGTACCGTGGAACGCACACAGTAGCCACTTTGTGCATCCACCAGGCCAGAAAGCGCCAGGCCAATGGCGCCAACATGCCTGTCACCCGTGGTTTTGAGAAATTTTGCCAGCGCATCACCTAACTGGCGAGGCGTCAGTTCACCTGATGGCATCTGCTGTTCCCCCACCAGGTTACCGGCGAGGTCTGTCATAACAATCAGGTTGCGCTCAGCATTAAGCTGGATACCAACTACATTGGCGTAATCCGGGTTAAGCCCTAACAAGGTTTTCGGCCGCCCCATGGAAACACGGCGCAGCCCCAGTTCCTGAATAATGCCCCGGTCAAGCAGGCGGTTGGTCGCCTGAGACACGGTGGACATACTCAGCCCACTGCGGACTTTCAGGTCAGACTGGCTGACGGGGGAAAGCTCAACAATCAGCCGTAAAATGCGGGTGGTGATGGAAGGCGCAGTCATCATCATTAAGTTAACCAGAAGTCAGTAAGCAGGACGCCATGTTATTGGCACCTGAATTAACCCGGCCTGAAAATTTTGCTTCAGGCACAAAGGTGGGCAAGGCGTAGTGCACCACTGAGGGCATCGCCCCCTGCGGGAACCAGCATGGCCTGGATACCCTCGCTAAGCCAGGGGTAAATGGGCAGCGCAAGGCCGCCAAGCATGGCTACCGGGTAGCGCCCATTCTGGCTGAGGTTGCTAACCAGCGCACTTACTTCCTGGGCACAGCAAGCCAGCAGGGCGACACCGTGGTTGTCTTGTTCACGGGCTGCCTGGAAAATTTGTGGTGCAAACTGGCCCCATTGTGCTGGTGTTGCCTGCACCGACCAGGCCAGCAAGGTTTCCGGCTCATGGTCAAAATGAGCCATCAATGCCCGGGTCAGTGGGGTGTGCTCCACCAGGTTTTCATGGGCTTTGAGCGCCAGGCGTAATGCCTGTTGCCCCAGCCATGCACCTGAGCCCTGGTCTGAAAGAGACATGCCCCAGCCACCCACACAGCGGAATTGCTGGCCGTCCCAGACCGCGCCCTGGCTCCCGGTTCCGGTTATCAATACGGCACCCGGTTGCCCATTGTGCGCGCCAGGGCAGGCAATTTCGACGTCGGAAAATACTTGCCAGGATGCATAGGCGTGGGGCCAGGTTTGCGCCTGCGCGCGTACACGAGAAATATTGCCTCCGGCGAGGCCCAGAACTACGTGGGTCTGCCCGGCTTCATGGGGGCCAAGCCCTGCGGCGTGAAGGGTTTCATCCAGCAACTGGCAGACTTGCTTCATGGCGCTATCGAACTGGCTCCAGATATTGGCCGGGCCGCCGCTACAGGCTGCCAGAACATCACCATTCTGGTTGGTTAACCGGGTTCGGCACTGTGTGCCACCACCATCGACGCCAATGAAATACGCTGTTTGCAATGCCATTCTCCTGTTGATCAGTGCCGGCTTACCGCCACAACAGACCTGATTCTGAGCGAAAAGATAGGAGAAAAAAAC
Source organism: Mangrovibacter sp. MFB070 (assembly GCF_000705335.1). Taxonomy (NCBI): domain Bacteria; kingdom Pseudomonadati; phylum Pseudomonadota; class Gammaproteobacteria; order Enterobacterales; family Enterobacteriaceae; genus Mangrovibacter; species Mangrovibacter sp. MFB070. Next base: position 138,203 of record NZ_JJMI01000035.1, on the reverse strand, counting down.
TTAAATCGCAATAACAAATAAATATGTAACATCGATTTTATTTTTTATGTTTAAAAACAATTAGATAAAAAATAACGAAAAATTGATGGTTTTTTGGTTGTTGACTTTAGTTTTTCTGGCGTAATAAGTTGACGGTGTAAAATTAAACAACGGCGCAGCATAACACAGCGCGTCATCCCGTGAGCTGGTTCTGGCTGTTTTAGCTGGCAGAATACCGCCAGATGACCAGATTCTGAGTATCAGACATATTTCTTGAGCAGGCAGGGTTGAACATGAAAGTAGGCATTGTCGGGTTAGGGTTTCGTCTGTCGCATGTGGCAAAAGAGTTTAAGAAAGCCGACCCGGAATTCACCATAACAGGGTATGTCGACCCGGCTCCGGCCGGTTTACCGAACCTGGAAACTTTCGGTATTTCTCCCGGTAAGGCGTTTGCATCGCTGGATGAGATGCTGGCGGCTGGCGGGTTTGATCTGCTGATGGTTGGTTCGCCGAACTTTATGCACCTTGAGCATATTGAAGCCGGGCTGGCCGCGGGTTACACCGTGTTTACCGAAAAACCGGTAGTGACCAGCGAAGCACAGAGTATGGCGCTGGCGAAGCTGATTGCCCGTTATGGTGAAGATAAAGTCATTGTTGGCCTGGTGCTGCGCTACTCACCGCTATACCAGGACCTGGTGGCAGCCAAAGCGGCCGGTGAGTTGGGGGAAATTACCTCCATTGAAGCCACCGAACATATTCCGCCATTCCACGGGGCGTTCTTTATGCGCGACTGGCGGCGCTTTGAGCGCTATGCCGGGCCGTATATTCTTGAAAAGTGTTGCCATGATATCGACCTCTACCAGGGGCTGGTGGGCGAACGCCCGGTGCGGGTTGCCAGCTTCGGCGGACGCAAGTCTTTTACCCCGCAGCATACGCCGACAGGGGAGGTAACAGCGGATTCCGCTGTGTACCACGAAAAACCCAGTGGCTGGTCCAGCACTGAGCATGTGTTCGACAGCGACGCAGACATTGTGGATTACCAGACGGCAATTGTGGAATACGCAGGTGGTGCCACAATGGCGTTTCACGCCAACCTCAATGTGCCGGATGAGTTCCGCCGTTTTTGTGTAATGGGAACGGATGGGCAGGCGGAAGGGGATTTTGTGCGTAACTATTTTCGTGTACATAACGCCCGTACCCGCGCTGCGCTGACGGATAAAACCTACGATGGCAGCGCATACGACGGCCACTACGGTGCCGATGCCTTAATGGCCGAAGAAGTGGTGCGCCACCTGAAACAAGGCACGCCGCTTAAGGTGTCTGTAGTGGATGCTCTGGAAGCCGGGTTAACGGCCATCAAAATTGATGAAGCACGTAAAACCCACAGTGTTGTGGATTTAACCACCTGTTGGGCCGAATTTGACAAGGCCCTGGGCCGGGCCTGACAGCAGTTTGATGTGATGTAGTTTGTAGTGAGCCGTACTGACTCAGGCTCACTTATTCCCCTTGCTGCCCGGCCGGGCAGCCTTTTTCTGCCTGTTTTTCTTTCCGAACCTGCTCACGTGCCGATTGTACAAAATGCTTCAGTGTGTTCTGGCAACGCCGCTTCTGCCAACACAGAGTAAGTGTGGTGGTGGCCTGCGTATCCTCTAGTGGGCAATAGGCTACGTTTGGTGTCATGACAGAGCATTGTGTTTGTGGCACCAACGTTACGCCCATTCCCATTGCCACCAGACCAACGGCGACAGAGACATCGCGGGTGTGCTGAATTTTCTGCGGTGTAAACCCAGCCCGATGGCAGGCGGCAAGAGCAGACCAGCCAAGACCTACACCGGGCGGGTCTTGCTGGATCATGAATGTCTCCTGTTCCAGCGAACGCAGAGATAATGGGCGGTTGATCAGTGCCGGGTGCGTGGAGGGTACAACCGCCACTAATGGCCGTGTGGCGACATCCAGGTAATCAAGTTCTTCACTTTGCGGCACGGGCAACCTCACCAGTGCAATATCCAGCTGGTCGTCCATCAGCAGGCGAATCTGGTCATCTACGTTGTGCTCTTCAATTGCGATTTCAATATGAGGATTATGGTGGCGGTAACGGTTGATTACGGCCATTAACCCGGGTTCCAGGATAGATGAACCAACATAGCCCAGCCTGATCAGGCCGCGAAACCCTTTGCGCAGTGTGACGGCATGTTCCTGAAAACGCTGGTAGTGGCTGACCGCCAGACGCGCCTGTTCCACAAGTTGCCCACCTTCCCAGGTTAACGCGACATTACGGCGGTCACGCTGAAATAAAAGCATTCCCAGGCTATTTTCAAGGCTTTTGATGTACTGGCTGAGTGCCGGTTGGGCAATGTGCAGCACCTGCGCTGCCCGGCCAAAATGAAGCTCTTCAGCCAGCACCACAAAAGCCTGCAGGTGACGATATTCCATAATGCGCTCCGCAAAGAAACTAATAAAAATCCCTTATCAAAATGAGGGGATATGTTATTGGACAATTATCACATAACACTTGAAACTGAAAAGCAAGTCTGGTGCGGATTTATTTAACATATTGAAATAATTGTTATTAATTCCAATAAGCCAGCATTGTCCTGCCAGGTTATGGCAATTGTTATGTGAGGTTTTTTATGTCTGAAACTCAAAGTACTGTAACGGATCTTCGTAGTGCTCTGGCGTTACTTGAGCAGTATGGCGATGAACTTATTGAAACCAATGAGCCCGTTGACCCAATCGCTGAATTATCCGGTGTTTACCGCTATGTTGGTGCCCACGGCACCGTGCAGCGCCCAACCCGTGTTGGCCCGGCCATGATGTTCAATAAAGTGAAAGGCTACGATGACATGCGCGTGGTGATTGGCGTGCTGTCTTCACGTAAACGCGTGGCCCGCTTGTTTGGCACCAGCGAAGAACAACTGGCATTTATGCTCAAAGATGCCGTTGACAAGCCCATTGCGCCAATTGTGGTTCCCCGTGAACAGGCAGCCTGCCAGGAAGTCGTGCATCTCGCGACAGACCCGGGTTTTGATATTCTGAAAATCCTGCCCGCGCCCACCAATACTCCAGAAGACGCCGGCCCGTATTTTACTCTGGGGATGTGCTATGCCGCAGACCCGGAAACCGGTGAACATGATGTCACCATCCACCGCTTATGTGTGCAGAGCAAAGACGAAATTTCCATGTATTTCGTCCCGGGGCGTCACCTGGATACCTTCCGTATGAAAGCAGAAGCGGCCGGTAAAGCGTTGCCGATATCTATCAGCATTGGGGTGGACCCGGCTATTGAAATCGGTGCCTGCTTTGAGCCACCAACAACGCCGCTGGGCTTTGACGAGTTGTCCATTGCCGGTGGCCTGCGTAACAAAGCGGTTGAACTGGTGGACTGCCTCAGCGTCAATGCCCGGGGTATTGCCAATGCAGAAGTGGTGATAGAAGGGGAATTGGTGCCCAATTACCGGGTGCGCGAAGACCAGAACACCGATACTGGCAAAGCTATGCCTGAATTCCCGGGTTATACCGGTGAAGCAAAAGCCGCAGTACCTGTGATAAAAGTGAAAGCAATTACTCACCGCAAACACCCCATTTTGCAAACCTGCATTGGGCCGAGCGATGAGCACACCAATATGGCCGGTATCCCAACTGAAGCCAGTATTTTACAAATGGTTGAGCGTGCACTGCCTGGCTTTGTGCAGAATGTGCATTGCCCGTCTCCGGGTACCGGGAAATATCTTGCTGTGCTGCAAGTGAAAAAACGTACTCCGGCGGATGAAGGCCGCCAGCGCCAGGCTGCTCTACTGGCATTCTCCGCATTCTCCGAACTCAAGCATGTCATCCTGGTAGATGAAGATGTGGAACTGTTCGACATGAATGACGTGATGTGGGCGATGACCACCCGCTATCAGGGCGATATCAGTACGGTATTTATTCCCGGTGTTCGCTGCCATCCTCTGGACCCGTCATCAGACCCGGCATTCAGCCCGTCAATCCGTGACCACGGTATTGCCTGCAAAACGATTTTTGACTGCACGGTGCCCTGGGCACTGAAAGCCAATTTCCAGCGCAGCCAGTTCCTGGAAGTGGACGTGAACCGGTTTATTCCGGGTTTTAACAAATAAGGAGGCACGGTGTCAGGGTTAGTTGAACAGGGCAACCGCCAACCGCGTGTGGTGCTGGGGATCAGCGGCGCATCAGGTTTCCGTTACGGTGTACGGGCGCTGGAGTGCCTGCGCCAGTTAAATATCGAGAGCCACCTGGTGATTTCCCCTGCCGGTCATTTGAACCGGGAGCATGAGACCACCTTAACGGAAGACGATGTTAACTCAATGGCAGATGTTGTCTGGCCCTTTCATGCAGTGGGTGCGGCAATATCCAGTGGGTCTTTCAACACCATGGGTATGCTGGTTGCGCCTTGCTCAATGCATACTCTGGCGGCCATTGCCAACGGGATAACAGACAACCTGTTAACCCGTGCGGCAGATGTTGTGCTGAAAGAGCGCCGTCGCCTGGTTTTAATGGTGCGGGAAACACCACTGCACGCTGGTCACCTGCGCAATATGCAACAGGTGACGGAAATGGGTGGCATTGTTTTCCCGCCGGTGCCGGCGCTATACGCTCGTCCTGCTTCAGTGGATGAGATTATCGCCCACAGTGTTGGGCGGGCTTTAGGGTTACTGGGCCTTGACTGTGCCGATTTACCTCGATGGGGTGAAACAGTTGAGGCAATTAACAGGAGTAAAACATCGTGATGATTGGACCATTAATCAATGGATCCGCTGTATTTATTGGTGGCGTGATCGGAGCGCTGTTGGGCACCCGGCTTCCGGAGCGGCTGCGCCTTTCTATGCCACTTATCTTTGGGGCTGCCTCCATGTGTATGGGGGTGATTCTGGTATTGAAAGTCTCACATATGCCGGTGATGGTATTGTCAGTGCTGGTGGGTGCCATAATCGGAGAATTGATTTATCTGGAAAAGGGCATTGGCTGGCTGGGTGGTAAAGCGCGTGGCGTGGCATCACTGATTGCACGTAGTGAACGAGGAAGCGCCGATTCTCAGGCGGCATTTTTGCAAAGTTACGTAGCAATTATTGTGCTGTTTTGTGCCAGTGGTACAGGTATTTTCGGCTCGATGCACGAAGGGATGACAGGGGACGCCAGCGTTTTAATTGCCAAGTCGTTCCTGGACTTTTTCACTGCGGCTATCTTTGCCACCACACTGGGATTTGCCGTTGCAATTGTTGCTGTACCTCAACTAATTATTCAGTTACTGCTGGCATATGGTGCAATTTTTATTTTGCCCATGACTACTCCGGCGATGCAGGCAGATTTCTCTGCTGTAGGTGGGGTGCTTATGTTTGTCACTGGTTTTCGGATCTGTGGGATTAAGGTATTTCCGGTAGCCAATATGTTACCTGCATTAATTATAGCAATGCCAATTTCATCATTATGGGTTCACTTCTTCTGAAGTGATATAGAGCAGGAATTGTTTTCTGCTGTATAAAGTGAGCAATATGGATTCACTCTGCAAATAAAACTACCTTCATGGTATCTGTAAAAATATCGCATTTTTGTCTCACTGAAAGGTCAGTAAAATGATTAAACGTATTTATATGGCTATGTTGCTTATGCCTGCAGTGGCTAGTGCTGCAGGCAATAAAGATAATGGGCAGGAAATTTTAAATGTAGTGTCTTCGGCAGATAATAGCCTGCCCGGAACACTGCGTTGGGCACTGGAAAAAAACAATCAAAACCCAGGGCACTATCGCATTGAGTTGCATACACAGAATAAGCAACCATTAGTTATTCGCCTGGCAAAACCGTTGCCAGAAATAAAAGGTCCGGTTGCGATTGTTGGTACAGACTGGCGTGTTAATGGGCAGTACGCCGTTATCGACGGTGCCGGTTATATCGGCCCCAAACCTGAAGACTGCCCGGGAGCAGTAAAAGGCCAGTTTGGCGCGAATGTACGTACGACGTCCTTACCTGGGCTGGTGCTACGTGATACACAGGGTGTGCAACTTGAAGGTATTGAAGTGCGCAATTTTTGTATTGGTGTATTAATTAACCGCGCCAGTGATAACGTTATTGAAAATGACCGAATCGTTGCTAACCACGGCGGTGCTGGTGTAATGCTTACCGGGGATGACGGAAAAGGAAATTCCACCTCAACTACTACGCGTAATAATAAAATTATACGTAACCAGTTTATTAATAATGGCGATGCTATGGAAGCAACTCGCGGGGCTGCATTTAACCTGATTGCTGATAACTTTATTACTACCGATAATCACAATCCTGAGCCATCCCAGGGACTGGAAATGTTATGGGGGAATGATAATGAAGTCGTCCATAATCATTTTGAAAATTACTCAGATGGTGTGCAAATTAACTGGGGTAACCGTAATTACATTGCCGGAAATACTTTTACCGGGTTGTCATCCGCGGTGACATTAAGTGGAACCGGGAATGTGGTGTCAGGCAATATTATGCGTGGCAACCGTGTGGCGGTTTCAGTGCGCCCGCAGGCGGCACCAGGCGCCGGGCTGAACCGTATTACTCGCCCGGCAGTGAATCTGATTACCGAAAACAGCATGGTGGATAATGGCAAGGATATCAAACGATGCTTTGCTGGTGGCAGTTGTCTGCCAGAGTATGCTGGCGCAATAGTCTTCAATGTCCCCGGGCTTGAACATGCGGCGTTTATTGGCAATCGTGGTGGTGGCATCAGCAATAGCAGCAATGGTGAAAAAATCTGTGCTATTGATGGTAATGTTCCTGGCTGTGAAGCAACGCCAAATTATGGTCAGCCAGCACCGGTGTTAGTTCAGGCAAGGTTGAAAAACGGCGAGCTGGTAGTTGATGGTTCTTTGAAAGGGCAGGCCAGCGCCCGCTACCGTGTTGAGTTTTTTGCTAACCAACAGCCCGGTGCGAGTGAAGCAGAAACCTTTATTGGAGCCCAAACAGTCGTGACTGGCATTTCAGGTAAAGGGCTGGTGCACTGGCAAACCACGCAATCTCTGCCCTGGCATATTGCCACGGTTACTGCTACTGCCACGACCTGGGATGGCGCAACCTCAGAACTGAGCGCACCACAGGCAGTTCACTAATAAACGTTATACCAACCCGGTCCACAATTTGAATAGCAGTGCCCATTCCCGCCATTAATGTGGCGTGGACAGGCACTGTGTGGCCCGGGCGAGAGAACTTGTTCCTGATGTCCTGCCTTTCGCTTTTTTTCACCGGGCAATTCCGTATCTGGTTACCAGAGATTGCTCGGTATTTCCTGTGTAAAGAACTGTTTCCTGACAAAAATGTTATTTTGGCGTCATGTTGAGGTCAGCGAGTACCTCTTATAGTGAACCCTGTCGATTTTATTGATCCGCGGGCGTGCGGCTTTCAGAGCGGCACCAGACCAAAAGAAAGGATACGGAGGCGCAGCCTTCGGACAAGACGGGGTCATTCACTATGCAAAAAATTGTGGAAAAACATGTTGCCCTTGTAGAGGCACTGAAAGAGTGGATTGAAGCACATGTCCACGAACCGATTAAGATTGAAGATGTTGCCCATAAAGCCGGGTATTCCAAATGGCATCTGCAGCGGGTTTTCCAGGATGTCACGACCGAAACATTAGGCAGCTATATCCGTAACCGTAAGCTGGCGCTGGCAGCAGAAGAATTAAAGAATACCCGTTATTCAGTATGCTTTATTTCAGACCGCTATGGGTTCGATTCCCAGCAAACATTTACTCGCGTGTTCTCGCGTGTGTTTAATCAGTCGCCTAGGGCATTTCGTAAATCTAATGCAAGAATGTAAAACATTGTAGCTGACAGGATTGTTATTTTCCTGTCACTCAATAGTCAGCAACTCCCCCGTAAAATAAGCTTATCGAAAGGCGTTAATTCTTTTCGTTAAGCTTATTTTTTATCTTTCAGTTAAAAAGGTGGAACAATGAAAAAGCATATTCTGGTACCCGGTATTTTGGCACTGGCTGCTGTCAGTTTTAGTTCAATTGCCGCTCAGGAAGTGGCCTCTGGGCAGGGGCGCACGGCTGATGGCGTAGTCAGCACCAGCGGCCAGCAGACACTGGCGGATGTTACCCAAACGCTGCAGGAAAAGGCGCAGGCAGCAGGTGCGTCCAGCTTTAAAATTATCTCCGCAGGTGGCGATAACCAGTATTTCGGCGTGGCTGAGTTATATAAATAAGACTTTTCTTGTGTTGCTTTAATGCCCGCTCTGAGATTCTGTAGCTAATACCCCTTATTGGTGATTGTGTTGTGTTGTTATTTGGCCGGCCAGAGTAAGTCATTACTGGCCGGTTTTTTATTGCCTGATTTTTATTTGCCAGGCGTTTGTTGCTGATATCAGGATTGGCAGAGACAGTACTGGCAGGAAAATATTGGCAGGCAAATCTGAACCAGCCTCAATGATCACGGCCGGGTTAATGTGCATATGGTTATTCACATTAACCCGGTTTTTTATTTTGTTTACCCGGAAATAGTACGACGTTATTAAGCGTGCTCAGGTGGTGGCGGTATCAGTGCCCAATGGGGCAACAGTGGTTTGCACCAGACCTTCCTTAGGCTGGGGGCGTGGGTTATTCAGGCGCAAGGTAAACCCAAAGGTGTTCACGCCCTGGTAGCTGTAGGCAAACGTTTTGCCTTCATGCATCAGTGCAACGGCTTTGACAATCGCCAGACCCAGCCCGTGGTGCATATTACTGCCGTTACGCGCAGCATCCACCCGGTAGAACCGTTCAAACAGCCGCGATAAATGCTGTGGCGCAATGGGGTCTCCCTGGTTGGACACGGCAATTTTGGCGAAGTCACCTTCCCGGGACAGGCTGACACCAATAGCGCTGCCGGTGCTGGCGTGGCGCGCACCATTTTCCAGTAAATTAGCCAGCGCACGGTGGAACAGGCGGCGGTCCACGCAGGCGCGCACATCGCCACCAATAGTGACCACCAGTTCATGTTCCAGCAGTGAAGGCTCTACATATTCTGCTGTTTTGACCGCTTCTTCCTGCAGGGAGATATCCGTTAGCTCAATCGCCCGTTGCCCGGCTTCCGCATGGGAAAGGAACAGCATGTCATTAATAATGGATGTCATGCGCGCCAGCTCTTCCAGGTTGGATTCCAGCAAATCTTCCAGTTCATGGATATCGCGCTGGCGCGACAGCCCCAGTTGTGTCTGGCCGATTAAATTAGTCAGGGGAGTGCGTAACTCATGAGCAACATCGGCATTAAAGCTGTCCAGTTGTTGCCAGGCTTTTTCCTGGCGTTCCAGCACCCCATTAAAAGCCTGAGCCAGTGTGCGCAACTCATCAGGCAGGCTGGCAGTATTCAGCCGTTGCCCGACATTCCCCGGGGCAAGCTGGTTTGCCTGATCACTCATTTGCCGTGCTGGTTTCAGCCCGTAACGAGAAACTGCGTAACTCAGGCCAGCGACCAGGATTAGCCCGGCCAGGGAAATAAAAATAAGGGCTTCAGTAAATTCGGTATAAGTCTTGTAATAGGCCGTTGAATCTATTGAAACGACGAATTTCAGGGGCGGGCGCCCGTTGTTTGCAGGAATGTTTTTGACTAACAGGTAATACGGGCAGCTCTTTTCATGCAGGTAGATACTTGAATAGCCCTCTGGTGGGTTGTGCGCGGCAACAGTTTTTTCCATTTCACCGCCAAATGCATACTGCGGATCGTCGCTCAGCACCAGATATTGTACTTTACCCCCTTCGTTTTCTGTCAGGGTGGTAAGTTTGTGTACAATGCGGTCCCACAACTGTTCTGTACCTTCGTGTTCGAGAAACGGCACTACCAGTGAATTGCGAAACGCCAGCTCATTATGCATCTGGTTTTTAAGCGAAGAGAACAGCGTGGTGCGCAAAAACAAGGCGATGGCGAGCAGAATTGCCACCATCAGTACCACAAATAACAGAGTCAGCCGCCCGGAAATAGAGCTTTGTTTCAGGTTCAGTGTCATGATGCGTTTGCCGCAGTTCGGTTTTCCAGTACATAACCCATACCACGTACTGTGTGCAGCAGTTTCACGGCGTATGGGGTATCAATTTTATTACGCAGGCGCTTAATCGCGACTTCCACTACATTGGCATCGCTGTCGAAATTCATATCCCATACCTGTTCTGCAATCATCAGTTTGGACAGGATCTCGCCCTGATGGCGTGCCAGCAGGCTTAACAGAGCAAATTCTTTTGCCGTCAGGTCAATACGTTCATTACTGCGGGACACTTTACGTGAGATAAGATCGATATGCAGATCGTCAATGCTGATATGGGTAGGATCGTTGCTGTCACTGCCACGGCGGCGGATTAACGCCTGTATTCTGGCGACCAGTTCAATCAGAGAAAAGGGTTTTGGCAGGTAATCGTCAGCGCCGCAACGCAGGCCGCGCACCCGCTCGTCCACGGAACTGCGGGCAGACAGCATCAATACGGGCGTTTGCTTGCTGGCACGCAACCCTTCCAGCACGGAGTAACCGTCCTGGCCTGGCAGCATGACATCAAGCACAATGACGTCGTAGTCGTACTGCAATGCCAGGTACAGCCCTTCAACGCCGTCATGTGCGACATCAACAGAAAAACTCAGCTCACTCAGAGCCCGGCTTATATATGACGAGGTTTTTTCCTCATCTTCAACAAGAAGCAGACGCATGCCATTCACCTGGGGAATAAAAACAGGTTATTGTAACCTGGTTTTACCGTCACCTCGCTGACATTAACCTGACAATTTTGTCAGGAGGAGACGGTGCTACCTTGTGGTGTGTCAGGCGCGGTTTTGCAGGTAAACATTCAGGTTTACATTCACGGCATTAAGCAACGGTGTTACCACACCATGCTGTGCTGCACGGCGCACCAGGTCGCCAATAATTTGCTCGGCTTCAATAGTGAAGCCGTGGGTTAAATCACGGTACATTGAGGATGTCAGCGGGTTATCCGGGTTAGTGAGAAACTCCCGTGTTGAGTTAATGACTTTTTCACGGTGCTGGTAACCACAGGCATCAATCACAGACAACACTTCGGCAAATACCGACTCAATAAATTCGCGCCCTCCGGGTGCATGTACAATTTGTTGTGTGTTGCCACGGGCAAGGCAGGTGACGGAACCCAGGGTGCTGAGCAACAGCCATTTTTCCCATAAATCGCTCTGAATGGCTTCAGAAAAAACAGTATCAAACCCGCAGTCACGCAGTTGGGCATCCAGCTGCTGCAGGCGTTCACTGTTATCGCCCTGCAGGTCACCATAAAACAGGGTATGCAGGCGCGACAACTGGATAATCTCCCCCTGTTCGCCCAGCGTGGCATGGATTTTACACAAGCCGCCAATGACTGCGTGTTTGCCAAAGCGCTCCTGCAGGGTCTCAATATGCCGCATGCCATTAAGAATGGGGATAATCAGCGTGTCTTTACCCACTGCTGGCGCGATATCTGCCATTGCCTGCTCAAGGCCGAAGCTTTTGACTGTAAGCAGAATCACATCCCAGGTACCGCTCAGTTGTTGCGCGGTGACCAGTTTCGGCTCCAGCGTGACATCGCCATACGGGCTTTTCAGCATCAGGCCTGTTTTCTGTAATTGCGCACAGCGTTTTTCACGCACTAAAAAGGTGACATCCCGGCCTGCCAGCGCCATACGTGCGCCAAAATACCCGCCAGTAGCCCCTGCTCCTACCACAAGAATTCGCATCGTTTTACCTGTTTTATTGGTTGTCAGACCATTCTTACCATAAAGCGAGCTCTGGCCGGGCGCTATACCAAAACGGGCTTTTTTTCATGTTTATTCCTGATGAAGCTGGTCGCTTGCATGTGATTCAGTCTGTTTGCTGGCTGAAACAATTTTTCACTGAATCTGGCTTTATTTGTGATGGTGATCACATTAAAGAATTTGCCATACAGCGATACAGAACCGCTGTTGATATAAATCAAAAACAACGTTTCATGTTGTCGCATTATTACATTCAATTTGTGAGACAAATCTCACTTTATAATTACAGATAACCATAAAACAGCCTCTCTTAACTCCCTTTTGTTTGGTTGTGTTTTCTTTTTCCTCTGGCGTTATCAGTCTGTCTGGCGCTGCTTTACCCACAGGCAGGTTTTATTCTTTTAATCCAGGGGATTTCTTATGCGCAATCCAGGCCGTATGCGCTGGTTCATGGTGGGGTTAGTGACTTTAGGCACTATCCTTTGTTATCTCACCCGCAACACGATTGCCTCTGCAGCACCGACGTTGCAAAGTCAGTTGCATATCACAACCCAGCAGTATTCCTATATTGTTGCTTTCTTTTCCGCTTGTTACACCATTGCACAACCGATATCCGGGTTTGTGCTGGACACCCTTGGCACCAAAGCGGGCTATGCAGTATTTGGCCTGCTATGGGGCATTTTTTGCATTGGCGCTTCCTTTGCCGGAGGCTGGAAAGGTCTGGCATTTGCCCGTGGGATGGGGGGCTTTGCTGAAAGCGCCATGATCCCGGCAGGGCTGAAAGCGGTGACAGAATGGTTCCCGGAAAAAGAACGCTCTGTGGCTGTGGGGTACTTTAACGTCGGCTCGTCTATGGGGGCATTAATTGCGCCCCCACTGGTCGCCTGGGCTATTTTTATTCATAGCTGGCGTCTGGCTTTTATTCTGGTGGGCTGCATGAGCGTGGTGTGGGCGATTGGCTGGTTTTTTGTCTACAACCGCCCGGGGAAAACGAAACGGCTGAGCAAAACGGAACTGGACTATATTACTGCCGGCCAGCCAGCTCCACGCCCAAAACATAAAGTGCGTGTAGGTACCTTGCTGCGCCAGCGTAAATTCTGGGCGATTGCCTTGCCCCGCTTTTTGGCTGAGCCAGCATGGGGGACATTCAATGCGTGGATCCCATTGTTCATGGTGCGCAATTATGGGTTCGATTTAAAAGACATCGCAATGTTTGCCTGGATCCCGATGCTGTTTGCCGACATGGGCTGTATTCTCGGTGGCTATATGCCAGGTATGTTCCAGCGGGTGTTCGGTGTTAACCTGATTGTGTCTCGCAAGCTGGTGGTTACGCTCGGTGCTGTTTTGATGATTCTGCCGGGTATGGTGGGGTTGTTTGGCAACCCGATGGTGGCCATTGGGTTACTGTGTGTTGGGGGTTTTGCTCACCAGTCTTTATCTGGTGCGTTGATAACTCTGTCATCAGATATGTTTGACCCTAACGAAGTCGCGACAGCTAACGGTTTTACCGGCATGGCGGCATGGACTGCCAGTACCTTATTTGCCCTGGTGGTTGGCGCGCTGGCCGATACGCTCGGTTTCAGCCCGCTGTTTGCTGTGTTGTCGGTGTTTGACGTGATTGGGGCTGTGATCCTCTGGTCTTTGTTACGTGAAAATAAAACGGCGATGGAAGCCAGTGAGGCATTCTGACGCGTAGTAGTCTTACGTAGCGTTCTTACGTAGCATTGTGAAACCGTAACAGGCAGGGGGTTACCTCTGCCTGGCAACCAGTTTCATTGCCTCTCACCCGTAAATACCCGCAAAAGCTATTCATCGCTCTTACGCTGGCCTTATTTCACAGCATCCTTATTTACCATAAGGGTATTGGCAGTTTTGCAGAATCAGGCAAGGTTTTCGCAGAATTGGATGTTGTTCAGCTACAGGCAGCCTGTTTATACTTTTCTTACTTAAATTACAGCTGCGTTGTTGCCAGTAATTCGAATTAATTCGAGTAACGCTGATACGCGCCACTTTTTGTCAATTACATTCCATCCACAGCTTGTTTAATATATATCTGTTTTCTGATTCTCCACAATAAAGCATTAAATGATAAAATTTGCTGGTAATTAATGTTTAATCGCACTGATTGCCAACCTGTATTTTCATATTGTGGTAGATAAGAATATTCCACACTCAATCTGCAGTTGTGCACAGATTTATGTCACGGGAAAGCAACTTCCGTGGCATGTGAGGTGGGTGATAAATAAACGTATTGATGAGTTTTATGCATAACATTATTGCGTCACCAGAGGGTAATCCACTTTTATTGTTATGCTAAGATATTTCAACTGGTACTTCTTTTTACTTTTTGTGCTTTATAGTTTTTTTATTAGGGAGTGAATAATGAAATCCATCAAATTATTACTGGCAGCAATGCTGGTATTCACCAGTATTGGTCAGGCATTCGCCATTGAAGAAGTTCAGTCAAGTGAAGGGCGGGTTGCCATAGGCAGTGTCAGTGCTTCAGGTGCATTAACGCTGGATGACTTAACAGCAGAGTTAGGCCATAAAGCGCAGGCGGCGGGAGCCTCATCATTTCGCGTTGTTTCTGCTGGTGGCAGAAATACCTTGAATGGTGTTGCTGAACTCTACAAATAATCTTATCTGACTGTAAAACTGGCGCAGGCCAGAAGGGTACATTTTGCTGTTAATCAGGCGAAAGGACTCAGGCTGCGCGCTTCATTTTAACTTCCTGAATAATGAAGGTGGATATGATGGCGCTACAACATGATGTTATTCATCTGATTATGTCGTGGATTGATGAGAATATAGACAAACCGCTGAAGATTGACGATGTAGCCCGGCGAGCAGGTTATTCCCGCTGGCATTTACAGCGCCTGTTTCACCAGGAAACACGCCAGACACTTGCCAGTTATATCCGCGACAGAAAACTTGAATATGCGGCGAATGACTTAAAAGACCCTGAGCAATCGATCCTGGAGATTTCATTCCGCTATGGTTTTGATTCCCAGCAGTCTTTTACCCGCACATTTTCCCGGAAATACCATATGCCGCCGGGTTCATGGCGGAAGAAATATCAGTATCACTCACAAGAATAATTATCGCACAGATTCACATTGAGGATGACCATGAAGAGATATGGGGTGAATTTTCCCAGGCCTGCTTTTGCGTTAAGTTTACTTGCTACCACTGTCTTGTTGGTGGCTTGCGACGGGCAGCAGCCAGGAGAACCTCAGGCGCAGGCAGTTGATGTTGGGGTTACCCGGTTAAGTGCTTCAACCATGCCTGTTACTACCACTTTACCCGGCAGGATAGTGGCTTACCGCACCGCAGAGGTACGCCCGCAGGTTTCTGGCATTGTGCTGAAACGATTCTTCACTCAGGGCAGTGATGTCAGAGCCGGAGATGTGTTGTACCAGATTGACCCGGCGCCCTATGAAGCGGCGCTGAACCAGGCGCAAGGGAGCCTTGCGCAGGCTCGCGCACAGGCCCGGATTTCACACATTACGCTCAGCCGCTACCAGAAATTATTGGGTGCCCGGTATGTCAGCCGCCAGGAATATGACCAGGCAAGCGCCACGGCGCAGCAAGATGACGCCAGCGTCGTTGCGGCTCAGGCTGCAGTGAAGAGTGCGCAAATTAACCTTGAACGAACCAAAGTTACCGCCCCGGTTTCTGGCCGTATTGGCCGGTCTCTGTTTACCGAAGGCACGCTGGTTCAGGACGGGCAAAGTGATGCACTGGCGACCATTTCGCAAATTGACCGGGTGTACCTGGATATGACCCAGCCCAGTAATGCGTTCCTGGCACTGCGCCAGGCAAATGCCAGTGGGCAGGTCGTTCCCGGGCAGGGTAAAGCCGCGGTCGATGTGCTGGTGGATGGCCACCCACAATCCCTGCATGGTCAGCTTGATTTCTCTGATGTCACGGTGGATGAAACCACGGGAGCCATCACGCTACGCGCCACAATTTTGAACCCGCAACACAGCCTGTTGCCCGGCATGTTTGTTAAAGGCCGGGTTGATGAAGGTATTCGCCCGGATGCATTGCTGGTGCCGCAAGAAGCGGTCACCCATACACCGCGTGGCGATGCATCTGTCTGGGTAGTGGATAACCAGAACAAAGCCGAAACTCGCCAGGTCGATGTTGAGCAGGCGCTGGGAGACAACTGGCTGGTATCAAGTGGCCTGAAGGCGGGCGAAACCGTGGTGGTTTCGGGAGTACAAAAACTCCGCCCGGGCGTGTTGGTGAAACCTCAGCCTGTTGATACCTCCAGCCAGGCAAACCAGGAGTAATCAGGGAAATCACTCATGTCTAAATTCTTTATTAACCGCCCCATTTTTGCCTGGGTGCTGGCTATCATCATTATGCTGGCAGGAGGGATCTCGATTCTGAGCCTGCCTGTTGAGCAGTACCCGGATGTAGCGCCGCCAGCAGTACAAATCCGTGCCACTTACCCAGGAGCCGATGCCACCACACTGCAGAACTCTGTTACTCAGGTTATTGAACAGAACATGAACGGGCTGGATGGGCTGATTTATATGTCCTCCAACAGTGACTCTTCCGGGGTGTTGCAACTGACTCTGTCGTTCAAAAACGGCACCGATCCGGATATCGCACAGGTTCAGGTACAAAATAAACTGCAACTGGCTATGCCGTTATTGCCTGCTGAAGTTCAGCAACAAGGGATTTCGGTACGCAAATCTTCCAGTACGTTCATGATGGTTGTTGGTTTTACCAATAACAACGGCAACATGACCCAGCAGGATATTTCCGACTATGTGGGGTCGCATATCAAAGACCCGATAAGCCGTATTGATGGTGTGGGTGATACCACATTGTTTGGTTCGCAATATGCGATGCGTATCTGGTTGAATCCGGAAAAGCTCAATAGCTTCCAACTGACGCCTGTTGATGTTGTCAGTGAACTGGAAACCCAGAATACCCAGATTGCCGCCGGGCAGTTAGGTGGCACACCGCCAGATAAAGACCAGCAGCTTAACGCTTCTATTATTGCGCAAACCCGCCTGACCTCACCGGAGGAGTTTGGCAATATCCTGCTGAAAGTGAACAGCGATGGTTCTCAGGTACGCCTGAAAGATGTGGCGCGCATTGAGCGTGGCGGGGAAGATTACCAGTACATTGTGCGGATTAACGGTAAACCGGCTTCTGCCCTGGGGATCCAACTGGCAACCGGGGCAAATGCGCTGGATACCGCAAAAGCCGTGCGTGATGAGCTGAATACCCTGAAGCCTTATTTCCCGGCGGGCATGGACGTGATTTACCCGTGGGATACCACGCCGTTTATCCAGATCTCCATTCATGAAGTGGTTAAAACCCTGTTTGAAGCCATTGTGCTGGTGTTCCTGGTGATGTTCCTGTTCCTGCAGAACCTGCGAGCGACACTGATCCCTACTATCGCCGTACCGGTGGTATTGCTGGGGACATTTGGTGTGCTGGCGGCGTGTGGGTTCAGTATCAACACCCTGACCATGTTCGGGATGGTACTGGCAATAGGTTTGCTGGTGGATGACGCCATTGTGGTGGTGGAAAACGTCGAGCGTGTAATGGCCGAAGAAGGCCTGTCGCCCAGAGCCGCAACGCGTAAATCGATGGGGCAAATTCAGGGTGCGCTGGTGGGTGTGGCACTGGTGTTATCTGCCGTGTTTGTACCGATGGCGTTTTTTGGCGGTTCGACCGGGGTTATCTACCGGCAGTTCTCCATTACCATTGTGTCTGCCATGGTGCTGTCCGTGCTGGTGGCATTGATTCTGACGCCCGCATTGTGTGCAACATTGCTAAAACCTGCCAAAGGCGGGCATGTTGAACATAAAGGCTTTTTTGGCTGGTTTAACCGCCAGTTCGACCGCAGCGCTAACCGCTATACAGTGACTGTCAGCAACATGCTGTCTGCCACCGGGCGCTATATTGTGGTCTATCTGTTTATTGTTGGCGGAATGTGCGTACTGTTTATGCGCCTGCCTACCGCATTCCTGCCCGACGAAGACCAGGGCGTTATTGCGACTCAGGTGATTCTGCCTGCCGGTGCCACTCAGCAGCGTACCCAGAAGGTGCTTGAAAACGTAACGGATTACTACCTCAGTGATGAGAGTAAAAATGTCCGTACTGTACTGACTGTTGGCGGTTATGGTTTTGCCGGCCGTGGTCAGAACATTGGGATTGCGTTTATCGGCCTGAAAGACTGGTCACTGCGCGAAGGTACAGAAAACCACGTTGCGGCGATGGTTGCACGGGCTAATGCGGCGTTCTCCAAAATTCTGGATGGCAATGTGGTGGCGTTTAACCTGCCAGCCATTATTGCGCTGGGGAATGCTACCGGGTTTGACTTTGAGCTGACAGACCAGGCCGGCTTAGGGCACGAAGCGCTGATGGCGGCGCGTGACCAGCTCCTGAGTATGGCGGCGCAACACCCGGATGTATTAAGTGCTGTGCGGCCCAATGGCCTGAATGATACACCGCAATATAAAGTGACCATCGACCAGGAAAAAGCCCGGGCGTTGGGGTTATCACTCTCGGACATCAATACCACCTTGTCTACCGCCTGGGGCGGCAGCTACGTGAACGATTTTGTTGATGGCGGCAGGGTTAAGCGTGTTTACGTCATGAGCGACTCGCATTTCCGCATGATGCCGGATGACCTGAATGACTGGTATGTGCGCGCCAGCAATGGCGAAATGGTGCCCTTTGCCAGTTTCTCTTCGGCTAAATGGATTTACGGTTCGCCGCGCCTGGAGCGTTACAACGGGTTGTCTTCAGTGGAAATTCTGGGGCAGCCAGCTGCAGGGCGGAGTTCTGGTGAAGCGATGGCAATGATGGAACAACTGGCGCAACAATTGCCACAGGGTATTGGCTACCGCTGGACCGGGATGTCTTACCAGGAAAAAATGACCGGGGACCAGGCACCGGCGCTGTATGCATTGTCACTGATTGTGGTTTTCCTGTGCCTTGCAGCGTTGTATGAAAGCTGGTCGATTCCGTTCTCGGTTATGCTGGTGGTTCCCCTTGGCGTGGTGGGTGCGTTGCTGGCAACCACAATGCGCGGTCTTAATAATGACGTCTACTTTGTGGTGGGCTTGTTAACCACTATTGGGTTGTCGGCGAAAAACGCCATCCTGATTGTGGAATTTGCCAAAGACCTGATTGAAAAAGAAGGCAAGTCGTTACTTGAGGCAACCATCGAAGCATCACGCATGCGTTTACGCCCAATCCTGATGACCTCACTGGCCTTTATTCTTGGTGTGCTTCCCCTTGCTATCAGTAATGGTGCCGGGTCTGGTGCGCAGAATGCCGTAGGGACCGGGGTTATTGGCGGGATGATAACCGCAACGGTACTGGCTATCTTCTTTGTGCCCGTTTTCTTTGTGATTGTACGCCGGCGGTTTAACGGTACCCGCCCGGTTGATGACGACGATGAAGGTATATAAGCCCTGGAGCCTGCTGTTCTGCTGGCAGGCATAACTGATTACCTGAAAACAGTGCCTTTAGAAAACGTTGTTCCGCTATCCGGCGGGGCAACGTTTTTTTGCGAAAAGTGATTTATTATTTTGACTGTGTATTGCTGTATTTAAGTTTTGCCTGGAATCAACAATTGCTGGGGTACGGCCGGGAACAAGACCCATGATGCCTGCTTGCCTGGTTGAAGTTATGAGCACTGATGCAGCTGCAATATTGCCAAAAACAGTTAAACCGCTGCACCTGTATTTTCCTGGCAGGGCAGAAAAGTTAAACAGCACGGCTTAACATGTGGTGAGAATTTTATTTACTGCATATGGAAATAAAATAGCCAGATTGCATGAAGGATATGTATTAATTAAGCGGGGTGCATTAATTCACGGGCATAAAAATGCCTCCTGGAGCAGGAGGCAAAAGTTTCCCAACTAAGGGAGATAACGTTACGCGGTATGTTGCTTAGAACTGGTAAACCACGCCCATTGCAACAACATCGCTGGTGCTGACACCGGCAGCACGGGAGAAATCGCTGTCGTCAATCATGTTGATTTTGTAGTCAACAAACGCATTCATGTTTTTGTTGAATGCATAGCTTGCGCCCAGGTCAACAAACTTGATCAGATCCTGTTTGCCATAAGAAACGCCATTGGTGCCAGTAGATGCGCCCAGTTTAGAGGCACGAGTCTGGTTATAGGCAACGAATGGGGTTAAGCCGAAGTCGAAGGTGTAACCCGCGTAGGCTTCAAAGATCTGGGATTTGTTAGCATAACCGTAAACATCGTCATCGGAAGAACCGAAGCGGGATGCATTGTAAGCCTGGGTGTACATAACGGCCAGGTAAGCGCCATTGGCTTCATATTTCAGGGCTGCTGCATAGGCTTCTGCACGGTCGCCGTTACCCATTACTGCTGCATTGTTCTGGTCGATAGTACGGTCAGAAGAGAAGAATGAACCCGCCACGCTGACACCTGCGCCAATGTCATAGCTCAGGGACATACCGTAACCATCACCATTCTGGCGCAACACATCACGGGCACCCGGTTCGCCAGCGCCACCATTTTTACCCTGGTACTGCATGGCAAAGTTCAGGCCATCAACCAGACCGAAGAAGTCGCTATTACGGTAGGTCAGCAGGCCATTACCACGGTGGAACATAAACTGATCAGAGTTATAGGTCATGCCATCGAACTCTGGCTGCATGTCGGTGTAAGACAGAGTATCGTACAGTACGCCTTCATTACGGCCGTAATCCAGAGAGCCGTAATCGCCAAATTTCAAACCAGCGAATGCGAAACGCGTAAACATCTGGTCGTGCTGGTCTTCAGAAGTATTGGCATTTGCCTGCATCTGCCAACGGCCATAACCAGTCAGTTGGTCATTAATTTGGGTTTCACCTTTAATGCCAAGGCGCATATAGCTCTGGTCGCCATCTTGCGAATCGTCATTAGAGATATAACGCATGCCTTCAACGAAACCATCCAGGTCCAGTTTGTTGCCGTCTTTATTATAAATTTCAGCTGCATGTGCCGCTTGAGCTGCAATCAGGCTGGTGAGCAGTACGCCCAGAACCTTACGTTTCATATTTAACCCTCTGATTATTGCCACTGTTTTATTTGATGTATTTTTCCCCGGTTTCGATAAAAGCAGGCGCAAGGATAGCGGTGTTAGCACTATTCATGACTGTATTTTCTGCTGTTATATATATCCGGATTGCACATATCCGCTGATTACAAAAGAATCAGAAAATAACACGAATTGTGCAGAGCGATTATTTCGCAGACACAGATTTATCATTCTGTGTCAGGTTAAGTAAACAATCATTTGGAATGTTCGCACACATTGATAAAAATAATGTGGAACTATTTCAAATTGGGCGCTGACGCACAGATTGATAATATTTACGTATGGTGTGGGAGTATTATTGGTTCCGTTATTATTACCCTTTGTTAGCCTGGTTTATTGTTGGCTAATCATGGTTTTCTTTCTGTGTCCGCAGATTATCTGCCGGTGTAACATCCGGCAGTTTTTATTTATTTGTGCTACTTTGGGGTTATTTAAATCCCTGAAGGAATTAACTGTGCGTGAAATAAAATATACATTTATTGCGGTGGTTAATTCAGGTAATTAACTTAATAAGCACTATGGCCCGGGGGAAAACAGCAACCACATGTTTACAACGACAGGCAACGTACCAGTAATGCGTGCTACCACGCACTTTTGCCGGGAAGGGCGCAAATGCGTGGCTGTAACCATAAACTGTTAACGCCTGGGTCAGGGCGTAACTTTACCCAGTACGCTATCCTGCTGGCAGCTTTCTCCGGCAGCAATCTGGATTGACAGCACTCCGCTGCGGGCAGCAAGTACCGGCACTTCCATCTTCATTGCTTCCATTACTGCCAGAGTCTCGCCTTCACTGACTGCTTCGCCGGAAGTTTTAAGCCAGCGCTGCACAATGCCGGAGATGGGCGCAGTTACTGCACCGGCAACCTGTAATGCCTGGGGTGTTTCAGCCGGGCTTGCCGGAACAGCACTACCGGGGGCAGCCTGGAAACTGGCCGGGAGAGCCAGTTGATGGCGGCGCCCGTCAATTTCAATCCAGCAACGTTGTAGCGGGGCGTTGCCTGGGGGGAACGGGCGCACCTGTTCAGCAAGCTCAGCAGAAAAATCAGTCTCAATCCAGCGCGTATGGACACTAAAGCTTTCGGTAAAATCCGGGGAATGAAGTACCGCTTCATGGAAAGGCAGCACCGATGCCACTCCTTCGATGCGAAAGGCTTTGACTGCCTGGTGCGCGCGCGCCAGCGCCTGGTCGCGGTCTGGTGCCCAAATAACCAGTTTCGCCATCAGTGAATCATAGAAGCCAGAAATAGTGTCTCCCTGGGTGACACCACTGTCCACGCGTACCCCAGGCCCTCCTGGCAGATCAAAGCGGGTAATCGTACCCGGCACCGGGAGAAAACCTTTCGCCGGGTCTTCTGCATTAATCCGCAGTTCAATGGCGTGGCCACGCGGCACCGGTGGCGTGGTGATACTCAGTGGTAACCCCTGGGCAACACGCAACTGTTCTTTGACCAGATCCAGGCCGCTGGTTTCTTCAGTTACCGGGTGTTCAACCTGCAAACGGGTATTGACTTCAAGAAACGACAACACACCATTGGCACCCAGCAAAAACTCTACCGTGCCTGCGCTGCGGTAACCGGCACGCTGGCAAATGGACTGTGCGGCACTGGCAATTTGTGCTTCGATTTCGGCACTGAGAAAAGGCGCCGGGGCCTCTTCTACCAGTTTTTGGTTGCGGCGTTGCAAAGAGCAGTCGCGGGTACCCACCACGACTACGTGGCCCTGTTCGTCGGCGATAACCTGCGCTTCAATATGGCGCGGGCGGTCGAGATACTGTTCAACATAACACTCACCGCGCCCGAAGGCTGTCAGCGCTTCACTGACGGCTGACTGGTAAAGTGTGGCGATTTCCGCCCGAAACCAGGCCACTTTCAACCCGCGCCCACCACCACCAAAGGCGGCCTTGATGGCAACGGGCAGACCGTGTTCATCGGCAAAGCGGATAACATCCTCCGCACAAGAAACCGGGTCTGGCGTACCTTTAACCAGCGGTGCACCAACCGCCATGGCAATTTTCCGCGCCTGAACTTTATCACCCAATTGCTCGATGGTTTCCGGGCGTGGGCCAATCCAGATAAGCCCGGCGGCTTCCACGGCACGGGCGAATTCAGCCCGCTCAGACAAAAAGCCGTAACCCGGGTGCACCATTGTGGCTTCACTGCGGCGGGCAACGTCGATCAATTGTTCGATATTCAGGTAAGTTTCTGCCGGGCTGCACCCGGGTAATGCCCAGGCTTCACCAGCCAGGCGGCAATGCAGGCTGTCGGCATCCGGGTCAGCATAGACCGCGACACTGGCAAAACCGTATTCATGGCAGGCCCGGATAATGCGAACCGCAATTTCGCCCCGGTTCGCGACGAGCACTTTGTGTGGGGGAACGGTAGCAACAGCGCTCATTATTTATACTCCTCAAAAACAGTAAAAGGGCGAATGGCCCGAAAGCGAATCTGGCAGTTGGGCGGGAGTTGGCCCGCAATATCAAGGTGGTAGTGGGCGACAGCACCAATCACCGGGTAACCACCGGTTAATGGGTGGTCGGCCAGAAACAGAACCGGTTGCCCGTTCGCCGGAACCTGGATGGCACCAATGCAAGTGCCTTCACTGGGCAATTCGCGGTTGTCACTGCGGGTAAGCGGTAACTCGCCCTGTAACCGCAGGCCAATGCGGTTAGATTGTGGCGTGACTTGCCAGCACTGGCTGGTGAGCCGGTTCAGCGCTTCGTCGTTGAACCAGTCGCAGCGTGGCCCGGGGATGATATCCAGCGTGATTGTCTCGCCGGGTGCCGGTAATGAAGGCAGGCCGATGACAGCAGGCTGTACCGCACTGTGTGGCGGCGTGGTGCCTGCGTACAATTTAACCCCAGCCTGTAATGGTTCCGGGCCAACTTGTGCCAGCGTGTCGCGCGAGGCACTGCCCAGTTGTGGCGTAACGTCCCAGCCGCCACGGCGTGCCAGGTAACTGCGCACGCCGCGTGCTGGCGCTCCCAGGCGTAACTGGTCGCCTGCTTCGAGTGCCAGTGGCGCTTCTGTGCTGGCGGTAAAATGTGCGCCGTCTGCACGGGTGACCATGATCGGGCAGGGCGCGCCTGTTAGCGCAACGACCATTGGGGCACAAATACGGGCGCTGAACCCACCGGCAGTAATTTCCAGTGCGGGCAGGTGGCCTGGGTTGCCAACCAGCCAGTTGGCGCGCCGCCAGGCGGCCTGGTCAAGTGCGCCCGAAGGGGATATCCCCATGCTTGCCTGGCCTGCGCGCCCGGCATCCTGAAACAGGGTTTGTAAACCTGGTGATATCACTGACATCACCGCGCTACCGGAAGCTGATTGTTGCAAGGGCTGTGGTTTTACCACCGGCACACAGACCGGGGCGCGCGTGGCATCAACAAATTGTACTTGCATGCCGGGTTGCAATAACGCGGGCGGCTGCCTGTCCAGAGCAAACAGTGTTTCTGTGGTGCGGCCAATTAATTGCCAGCCACCGGGGCTTGCGTGGGGGTAAATACCGCTGAATTCCCCGGCAAGCCCAACAGAACCCGCCGGAATACGGGTGCGGGGGCTGGCGCGGCGGGGAACCTGGATACCGGCTTCGCGAGAAACAAGGTAAGCAAAGCCTGGAGCAAAGCCACAAAAGGCCACCTGCCACAAAGAGCCGGTGTGGCGCTGAATGAGTGCCTCAACACTTAACCCGAGGTATTCCGCCATCCCGGCCAAATCATCACCAGTATACTGAACGGGGATGTTGACTACTTTGCCTGCGCGCTGAGCTTGCGCCTGCCCGTCGAGCTGGCGAATGGCAGCAGATAACTGGTGGCTCTGGGTGAGCGTTGGGTCAAAATGGATAAGCAGGGTACGGGCTGCAGGAATGATCTCTTCCACTCCTGGCAATGGCGCAGCCTGCAAGGCGGCGAACAAAGCCAGCGTGTCATCCAGAGTGCCCAGCTCCACTAAAAAACTGGACAGGCTGCAAGGTAAAAATCGCACGTTACATCCTTATTATTGTTGCCAGGCGGCGTCCGGAATATCGGTGATAAACATGTGGCCAGGGGCATGGCTTACAGCAAATGGCACCCGTGATGCCATCACTGCTGCCTGCGGGGTAACACCACAGGCCCAGAACACCGGTACTTCTCCCGGGCGGAGTGTCACCGGGTCGCCAAAGTCTGGTTTGCTGATGTCCTGAATACCCAGCGCCTGCGGTTCACCAATATGTACTGGTGCGCCATGGACGGCCGGGTAGCGGGCAGTAATAGTGACGGCATCAGCAACCTGATGAGCCGGAACCGGCCGCATGGAGACCACCAGTTCGCCTTTCAGCCTGCCAGCTTCACGGCAGGGGCGATTGGTCCGGTACATCGGCACATTGCAACCTTCGCTGATATGGCGGACATCAATGCCTGCCTGCATCAGTGGTGTTTCGAATGTGAAGCTGCAGCCAATCAAAAAAGTGACCAGGTCCGGGTGGCTTTGCCAGATTTCCCGGGCATCGGTCACTTCTTCTGCCAGTTCACCATTACGCCATACCCGGTAACGCGGTATGTCCGTATCCACACGGCTTCCGGCTGCCAGCATGGTGTGGCATTGCCCGGCTTCGAGGACATCAAGCACCGGGCAACTTTGTGGGTTGCGCTGCGCGTAGAGCAGAAAATCAAATGCCCAGTCGCGTGGCAGGGCTATCATATTCGCCTGGGTCATGCCTGGCGCCATCCCGGCGGTGGGTTTGTCGTAACCCTTACGAATACGCAGGCGAGCCTGTGCCGCTTCTTCCAGTGCTTGTGGTGTAGCAGGGTAATGAATGTTCATTGCTGCTCTCCCGGGCAAAAAGGCGCAATTTTGATACCTTCCTGCTCCAGTGCAGCCCGCACTTTTATTGCCATCTCTACGGCACCCGGAGAATCACCATGCACGCAGATACTTTGGGCAGAGATGGGCGTGAACACACCTTCAACTGACACCACACCGCCTTCGCGCACCAGTTGCACCATACGGCTGGCAATGGCCTGTGTATCGTGCAGCACAGCACCGGCTTCCCGGCGTGAAACCAGCGTGCCGTCCTGGTGGTAGGCCCGGTCGGCAAAGGCTTCAGCCACAACCTGCAATCCCTGCTCGCGGGCAAGCTGTGCCAGGGGAGAACCGGCAAGCACCACCAGTGGTAAACGGGCGTCATAGTCTTTAATCGCATTAATGACTGCCATGCCCTGGCGCCTGTCGTGTGCAATTGTGTTGTATAACGCCCCGTGGGGTTTGACATAACTCACTCTGGTGCCTGCTGCACGGGCGAGGCCCGCCAGTGCGCCAATCTGGTAAATTACGCTGGCAGTCAGGTCGTCATCTGCCATGTTCATTTCCCGGCGGCCAAAGCCCTGTAAATCCGGGTAACCCACATGAGCGCCACAACACACCTGGTTGGCTGCGGCGGCTTTGAGTGTGGCCCGCATCCCTGCCGGGTCACCAGCATGGAAGCCACAGGCAATGTTTGCGCTACTCACCACAGTCAGCATGCGTGCGTCATCACCCATATGCCACTGACCAAAGCTTTCGCCAAGATCGCTGTTAATATCAATGGTGTTCATAGGCAGCCTTATGCAATTTTCAGGAAATTAAAAATAGTGGAAACCGACATGATGGCCATATACCAGGTCATGATGCAGGTTATCAGCCCCAGCCATAGCAACCAGCGTGGGTAACGGTAACCGTCCATCAGGTCTGCCCGGCGCCAGCCAACCCACAGGAATAAAGTTAACCCCAGGGGAAGCACCAGGCCATTGAACCCGCCAGCAAACACCAGCAGAGCTGCGGGGGCTGTACCCAGGCACAGATACACAACCAGAGTGAATGCAATAAATACCAGAGTGGCGATATTGCTCTGGCGCTCAGTAATCCCCGGGCGGAAAACGGAAATAAAAGAAACGGATGTCCATGCGGCACCTACCACGCTGGAAAGTGCGGCGGCCCACAATACAATACCGAAAATACGCAGGCCCACATTACCGGCTGCGGCCAGGAATGCCTGAGAAGCCGGGTTCGCATTGTGGCTGGAGAGATCAATGGTGACACCACTGGCAACCACGCCAAAAATAGCCAGAAACAGCACATAACGCATGATGCCGACCACAATAATCCCGCGGTTGGCCGCCGAAGAAACTTCTTTGATGTGTTCTTTGCCGCTGATGCCCTTATCCAGCAGGCGGTGAGCACCCGCATAACTGATGTAACCCCCAACAGTACCGCCAACAATAGTGGTGATTGCCGCAAAGTTAATATTGCTGGGGAACACGGTTTCACGCAGTGCCATGCCCAATGGCGGGTGTGAAACCAGTGCCACATAGAGTGTCAGCACTATCATGACAACTCCCAGCACAATAAGCATGCGGTCAAGCGCCACACCGGCACGGCGTGAAGCAAAAATATAAATCGCAATACCTGCGCTGATAAGCCCACCCAGTTTAGGGCTCAGGCCAAACAAGGCATTCAGCCCTAAACCGGCACCCGCGATGTTGCCAATGTTGAACACCAGCCCACCAAAGATAACCAACACAGCCAGCAGGTAGCCACTGCCCGGGATTGCCCGGTTTGCTACCTCTGCTGCATTCATTTGTGTCAGGGTAACCACGCGCCAGATATTTTGCTGTACGACAAAGTCAATCAGGATAGAAGCCAGAATACCGAACGCGAATGCCGCACCCAGGGTGGCGGTGAAGGTGGCGGTTTGGGTAATGAAACCCGGGCCAATGGCGGAGGTCGCCATCAGAAATATGGCGGCGAGAAGAGATGAACGCCGGTTTTGAACAAAGCTTTTATGCTGATTGATGTTATCAACTGCCATTGCATGCACTCCAGTCGGGGGGATGTCATGTTGTTAAGCAAAAATCATTCCATTGTTGGGTTAAAATTATTTTATTGTTCATCAATTAAAAATAAATTGTTGAACAATATTGACCATAGTGGAAAAAATACGAATGTAAAATATTTGTTAATGCGTAGTTTTAAAAGAGTGAGGTAACACGCAAAACAGCGGTGCACAGCAATGACGCACTGCATGCACCGGGCTGGTGCGTTGTGCGCGGCTATGCCAGCAATAATGCCGGGAAGGGGTGAGGGCAAGTTGCTGCTCCTGTTGGATTATGGGAATATTGCCGCTTGTCCCCCGTTGGTGAGAGGCAGATGAGAGAACCTGCAGAGCCTGTACTGAGTGAAATGATTGCTCAGGCATTACGTCAGAAAATTATTGCCGGAGAGTTACTGCCTGGTGCCCGCCTCTCGGAAAGGGAATTAACCAGCCAGTTGGATATTTCCCGTAACACGTTGCGTGAAGTTTTTCGTTTGCTTACTCAGGAAGGGCTGTTGCGTTACCAGCCAAACCGGGGTGTGTGTGTGGCGGTACCCACAGATGCCGATATCATAGATATTTACCGCATCCGGCGGTTGATTGAATGTGATGCATTGCGTAATGCTTACCCATACCACCCGGCGATTACCATGATGGAGCGTGCCGTTGATGATGCGCGTCGCGCTTTGCGGGAGGAAGACTGGGGGGAAGTGGGTACCGCGAATATGCAATTCCATGCGGCCATTGTCGCACTTTCAGACAGTGAGCGCCTGATGCGGCTGTACCAGCATATTTCTGCCGAATTACGCCTGGCCTTTGGTCAACTGGCAGATAAAGAGATGCTGCATTCACCCTATGTGGAGAAAAACGCGGGGATAATTTTGTTGCTGAAAGCGGGTGAGAACGGTAACGCGGCGGCCACCCTTGAAACCTACCTGAATATTTCTGAACGCACTATTCTGGCTGCGCTGGCGCGCAGCCGGTAATTACCTGAGCCCTGGCGGTTACAGGCCTGCCGGGCGAGGTACTTCTATATAACGGCCATCCACATCACGCTCGTAATAGTGGCCGTCACTGACATAATAACGGCGGCCATTAAAATCAAGCGGGTGGAGTGCACCTGATGACGGTGCTTCCACTACTGTGGTGGCCGGTGGCTCTACCACAACATAGTGGTCATTCTGGCGTTGGTAGTAAATACCGTTAGCCACATAGTAAGTCAGCCCGCCAATCAAGAGTGCAGTGGCAATATCCGGCAGGATATTCACCCGGTGCCCGGGGTGAAAAAACGGTGCCGGGCCATGGCCAAAATCCGGGCCGGGGCCAGGACCCGGGTGAGCCTGAGCCAGCGGAGCCAGGCTGCTTAGTGCTGCGGTAAACAGCATTATTAAAGAAATCTTTTTCATGTACACCTGCCTTTGTCAATACGGTGCGCCCTGTGCTGCGGGCACCGTGCGCTATACCCTGTCATTCACCTTGCCAAAACCTGGCAAGGCACGGACACAGCGGGTATATCCTTAATGGCATAGTATGGGCGTGAACCACCAGACTCAATCAGACAACGACAAGTTCCATGATTAATCCACAGTTGTTACCGGGCGTTACGTAATGTTGATAGGGTGTGCCAGGAGAGGAGGGGCGGTGGTTCGCTGCAGCCGTTAGCTTTGGCTTTGGTTATAAAACAGAAAGAAGGAAAACAGTGGTTTCCCTTCTTTCTTGACGGTATTCATACCATTATATTAAGCCGCCAGATGCTTATTTTTTCTTATAGACATCGGCTGTTACGTGGATTTTGTTTTCTGTCTGGCCGGAGGTCAGAACATAAACCGAGCCGCCCAGATCATCGGCTTTTTTCGATAACTCTTCTTTGGCGTCCATTGGGGATGTTTCACCCGCACTGGAGATAGTCCCTACTTTGGTATACTGGTCTGCGACTTTTTCAAAGTCGACTTTTTTCATCATTTCCGCAGAGTAAGCGCTAAACGTAAAGGCAGCGAGTGCAGCGATAACAATTTTTTGTGTAATGCCCATCATCATAAACTCCCTTACTTGTTGAATTTATAAAATAGCCACTTGATGTTTTTACTGTACCAAGCAATGTAAAGTTAGTTCAGGCGGTAAAAATTTCAAGGAAATCGGGGGATAATGTTTGCTTATTTATTTTATCCCCGCATTTGAGTGCTTCCGCTATTTTAGTGCCCGTTTCCATAATGCCGGTTAATACGTTACCACGGCTTAATAACTAATTAATTACTAATAACTATTGCCTGCTCAGGTTATTTCCGGGTTCACCGGGCTGCTGTTTTCATCTGCAGGGCGTGCTGGCGCGTTATGCCAGTGCTCGGGGAGTACCACCACCGGTGTTTCGGGTTGAGCAATAAAGTTGGGCGACATAATTTGTACCCCAAAGGTGTTGAATACGTCCTGAATTTGGGCGTGCAGAACACTTTTTACCGCGGGCATTACGGCACCTTTTTCCAGCGCAACCTGGAGCTCGTACTCGACATACCAGTCTTTCAGGTTCAACTGGCGTACAACAGGCGCAACAGACTGGTTGATACCCGGAGTCTGGCTCGCAGCCAGCTCCAGTAAGGCATGCACCTGCCGCCAGGGCGTGTCGTAACCGATAGTAACTGCGGTGGTGATTGTTATCCCGGCATCACGGCGGAACGCGCTTAAATTAGTGATTTTACCGCTCACTGCCACGGCATTGGGCACAGTCACTATGTAGCTTTCCCGGGTAAGAATTTTGGTTGCCAGCATGCCAATTTCACTGACAGTGCCTTCGTTTTCACCAATACGAATCATATCGCCACGGCGTAATGCCCGGGAATAAATCAGCACCAGCCCGCTCATTGCATGGTTCATTACACCGGCTGAGCCCAGGGTCAGGAGTAACCCAAAAAACACGCTCACGCCTTTAAACGCTAATGAATTCGCACCGGGTAAAAACGGGTAGGCGGCAGACAGGGCAAACAACCAAATAGCCACTGAGATGAGTTTCCGGGTGGCGCTGACTGTTTCAGGGTGAATGCCCGGCAGGTGTAATTTTTCGGTTTCCACCTGGTGGAGCAGAATGCGCAACAGTTTCAGAATAAAAACAGTGATTAATACGATAATGGCAACAATTACCAGCCCGGGCATGGCAGTGATAATGGCCAGGCCGATTTGCTCCAGCACATTGACTGAATACGCACCCAGTGATTCCCCCCACAGGCGGGTATAGGGGAATAAGCGGAACAACCAGCTTAGCCAAATATAAAACAGCGCCACACCCAGCAATGTGAGCAGTGTGCCCACTACCCGGGCTTCAATGTTGCCCAGCAAGCCGCGCCATGCATGGGGGATAATGCCTTTTTGTTGCAGTATCCGGCTGTCAAAATAGCGTTTGGTCCAGCGCCAGGCAGAAAAACTCAGGCGGTTTAATAAGATAAGTATTGCCAGCCCACCAATGCCTTTAAGGGTGGACAGTAACAAATAGTGAGGGGAATACTGCTGAATCAGCGCCAGGCGCAGGCTGTTCAGGCGTTTTTGCACCAGTAACGTGGCCTGGTCGAGTGACAAATCATCGCCTTCATCCAGGTCCTGGTCTGCCAGTAACATAAAGGGCTTACCATTAATCGTAAACAGGCGGCAATCCTGGTTATACCGGCGTATCGCCTTTACTTCTACGGGGTGGCGAACATCTTCATCACTTAAATTGCGTAATGCTGACTGTATCCGGCGTACCCGCTCTTCAGGTGTGGAATAACCAATTTTGGCCTGGAGCATAACAACGGGTTGGTGTAACACCATCAGCGTGCGAGCTTTTTCTTCCGGTAATGGCGACTGGCGCGGCTCTGCGCTGTATGCCGGGTGAAAAACGCCAAACACGAATATTAAAAATAACCAGCAACGGGCATGAGGCATAAAAGATCCTTTTACCTCTGGCACGCGGTATTTGCTGCACAGAGTGAATAGTCAAAGAAATACCGATTGGTGATTACGCAGGCTGGCTGTTTTCGTATAAAACGAGTGGGGTTGTTATTTTAATTTCCGCTACCCATATGTGGAAAATAACCAACTGTTTTTTAGCATAGTTCGCGTTAACCCGTCTTCAAGTGGTACCCAAAAGGAAAGGTGACAAATCGCAAGAGGAATAATGTTATTGCTGTGCTTTATATTATGTTTTTATTGGAATTTCCTTGTCCCCTGAATGCCTTCGTGTCACTAATAATAATTTACAGCTATTTTCGTGGTGCCTGTCCGCGCTGTTTTTCGTTGTCCGATTTTTTCTATTTTTCTGTTTACTGCTCGTGAATGATGCCTGAAACCGCTAATGCTTTGCCTGGCAAATGGCTGGCGGAACAGTAAGACATCGCAACAGCGAATAACAACAAACCATCGCAAACAAGGAACAGGACTATGGCTGAAAATACGCGCATTGATTTTCTCTACCTTTGTGAACAGGACATGATTCGCGCCGGGGTTACCGATATGGCTGCCTGTGTGGATACCATGGAAGACATGTTTGGCCTGTTGTACCACGGTGATTACCGGATGGCAGGCGCCAATAACGATTCGCACGGTGCCATGGTGACATTCCCTGAACATTCACCTTTCCCTTCCATGCCAAAACCTACGGCAGACCGCCGGTTAATGGCGATGCCCGCTTATCTGGGCGGCCAGTTTGGTACCGCCGGGGTGAAATGGTATGGCTCAAATATCGCTAACCGGGAAAAAGGCCTGCCCCGGTCTATTTTGATGTTCACCCTCAGTGACGCTGATACGGGTGCCCCTTTGGCGCATATGTCGGCAAACCTGCTTTCAGCTTACCGCACCGGGGCGGTCCCTGGGGTGGGAGCCCGCCACCTGGCGCGCAAAGATGCCGAAGTGATTGGGCTGCTTGGCCCGGGTGTGATGGGAAAAACTGCTGTAGCCGCATTCCTTGCTGTATGCCCGAGTGTTCATACCATCAAAGTGAAAGGCCGTGGGCGCCACAGCCTGGATAACTTTATTACCTGGGTAACGGAAACCTGGCCACAAATTACCACCATTGAGGTGGTCGACAGCCTGGAGGACGTGGTGCGGGGCGCGGATATTGTCACCTATTGCAGTTCCTGCGAAGTGGGCGACCCGGCAACCTATCCGGTGGTGAAACGGGAGTGGGTTAAACCTGGTGCGTTTTTAGCCATGCCCGCAGCCTGCCGCCTTGACGAAGGCATGGAACAGGCCGATGTACGCAAGGTGCTGGATAACACCGGCTTGTACCAGGCCTGGTTTGAAGAAGCCCCCAAACCTGCCCATCACTATATTCCGGTTATTGGCGTGCGTTTTATGGATATGGTGGCGCAGGGGCAAATGGCGGCAGACCAACTGGAAGATATTGGCCGTATTGTGGCTGGTGATGCACCTGGTCGCCAGAACGATGAGGAAATTATCATTATGTCGGTAGGCGGGATGCCGGTTGAAGATGTTGCCTGGGGCACGGTGGTGTACCGCAACGCAGTAAAAAAAGGGATTGGTGTGAGCCTGAACTTGTGGGAAACCCCGGCCTTACGCTGAAACTGTTACGGGAACGCAGCCGAACCGGCTGCATTTAGCGGATTAACCCGCGCAACCTGAATGATAAACAAGAGGTACATTATGGTTCCACCCGTAACGCCGGTGCAAACCGCAACCCGTTTGCCGGAAAAAACCACTGTGGTAGTAATTGGTGGCGGAATTGTCGGTCTGTGTGCCGCATTAACGCTGGCAGAGCGCCAGATCCCGGTGGTGGTGATTGAAAAAGGCCTGCTGGCAGCAGAGCAGTCTTCACGCAACCTGGGGTGGGTACGTAAAACCAGCCGCCTGGCTGAGGATGTGCCTCTGGCCCGCGCAGCAGATAAGCTGTGGGCGCAAATGTCTGCAAGGGTTGGTAGTGATGTGGGATACCGCCAGGCCGGAATCATGTTTATTGCCCGCAATGAGGCACAACTGGCCCAGCATGAACAGTGGCTGGCATCTGTTGCGCACCTTGGGCTGGACAGCCAGTTACTCAGTGCCCGGCAAATTAGCGACCATGTGCCCGGTGGTGTGGGGAAATGGGCCGGTGGCGTGTATACCCCATCTGATGGCCGGGCCGAACCAACACTTGCCGCCAGCGCGATAGCAAAAGCCGCAATAGCGAAAGGTGTGGTGATTGTTGAAAACTGTGCCGTGCGTGCGCTTGCCACATCAGCAGGCAAAGTGAGCGGGGTGGTTACGGAACAAGGGGAAGTTCAGTGTGACCAGGTGCTACTGGCCGGGGGGCTGTGGTCGCGCCGCTTCCTGGGAAATCACGGCATCGCTTTACCAACCCTGCCATTAATTTGTTCCGTGTTACGCACCAAACCTATGGATGGCCCGACGGATATCGCTGTTGGCGCGCCAGATTTTTCATTCCGCCGCCACCAGGATGGTGGGTTTGTGATTACCCAGCGTGGGGCGCTGGACGCACCGTTAAGCCTGGATCACTTATTACTCGGGCACCGTTATTTACCTCAATTACGTGCTGCCCGCGGTAACCTGCGCATTTCGCTGGGGCGGCATTTCTTCCATGACCTGGCGCTGAAGCGGCGCTGGCGCAGTAACCAGCTTTCGCCTTTTGAGCAAATACGCACTATGGACCCGCCGGTAAACCACCAGTTAAACCAGGATGCGCTGGCTAACCTGAGTGCGGCCTGGCCGGCGTTTCGTCATGTGCAGGTTGCCTGGTCGTGGGCCGGGATGATTGATGTCACACCCGATTCCAACCCGGTCATTGGCCCGGTGTCGCAACTGCCGGGGCTGACTGTGGCAACGGGGTTTTCCGGGCATGGTTTTGGCACCTCTCCGGCAGCAGGGCAACTGGCCGCAGATTTAATCAGCAATACCACACCGGTGGTGGACCCGGCGCCATATCAGTTCAGCCGCTTTGCTGCCTGATGCACTAACGGGCATAACAGGCTGGAATAACATTTTCACAGCATTTTGTTAAAGATATGCACCGCTGCTGCGCAGGTGCTGCACGGTGTGGTTGTCTGAATTTTTCTATTTTCTTTTTGGCGAGTGTGAAAAATTAAAATTATCGTCCCATATAAGACAACCGGTAACAAGATATCAGCATATTGATGCCTGAAACCGGAGTTCAGTGGATGCCTGCATTATTACATCATCGTGTAAGGTGAATTATGAATAACGAAACCGAAGTTCAGGGGTTGAGGAAAAATACACTGGGTGTGTTTGCACTGGTGTTTTTTGTGGTGGCGGCAGCCTCACCATTAACAGGTATCGTGGGCGGGTTGCCGATTGCTATTTTATCCGGCAATGGTGCAGGGATGGCAACAACGTATATTGCGGCAAGTATTATCCTTGGGCTGTTTTCTGTCGGGTATATTACGATGAGCCGTTACGTGAATAACACCGGTGCATTTTATGCCTATATTGCGGCAGGGATGGGTGAAAATATTGGCTCGTCGGCCTCATTTATTGCTTTGTTTGCTTATATTTGTGTGCAACTGGCGGTAGTGGCAATGGCGGGTTTCTTTCTCAGCCTGTTTGTACAGGCACATTTTCACCTTGATATTCCCT
The DNA here is from genome assembly GCF_000705335.1 of Mangrovibacter sp. MFB070. NCBI lineage: Bacteria > Pseudomonadati > Pseudomonadota > Gammaproteobacteria > Enterobacterales > Enterobacteriaceae > Mangrovibacter > Mangrovibacter sp. MFB070. The sequence continues at coordinate 103,032 of NZ_JJMI01000035.1, read as the reverse complement.
GGTGGATCCTGAGCGCGCTTTCCTTATTACTGGTATGGGTAATGAGTGTGCGTAAAATTGAAGTCGGGGGAAAATTACTGGGCGTGCTGATGTTGTGTGAAATTGCCATAACACTGGCGCTGGACGGCGCGGTACTGGTTCAGACCCGCCAGCCGCTCTCTTTTGCTGCCTTTAGCCCATCGGTGTTTCTTGACGGCAACCTGGGAATAGCATTTGTGTTCGCGATTGCCTCGTTTATTGGCTTTGAATCAACCGCGATTTATGGCGAAGAGTGCCGGGAGCCAAGAAAAACCATACCGCGAGCGACGCTGATTGCTCTGGTGGTGATCGCCCTCTTTTTCTGCTTCTCTGCATGGTGCCTGTCTCAGGTTTACCCGGCCAGTGAGATTAAAGCTGTTGCCGCTAAGGACCCGGGCAATTTTGTGTTCACTATTGCCCGGCAGTATCTTGGCCAGTGGTCAGTGGATGTGATGAATGTTCTGTTAATTACCAGCCTGTTTGCGGCGGCGCTGGCCTTCCATAACAATATTTCGCGTTACATTTTCAGTGTGGCGCGCGACGGGCTGATTTGGCAGGAGTTGTGCGCAGTCCATGAGCAAAATGGCACCCCGCACAATGCCTGCCATGCGCACAGTGTGATTATGTTGCTACTGATTATTGGTATTGGTGCCGCCGGGCTTGATCCTATTCTTGCTGTCTTTTCATTCGGTTCAGCCATTGCCACCTTGTGCATTTTGCTGTTGCAGGCCGGGGTTTCGCTGGCGGTTATCCTCTACTTCCGCCGCCAGCCACAGCACCAGGAAAGCCGCCTCAATACACTGTACATTCCGGTGGCATCATTACTGACGATGGGAGCAACGGTGTTGTTGGTGATGAATAACCTGACAGTGCTGACCGGCAGTGACTCCAGCGCTGTGGATATCATCCCTGTGCTGATAGCGCTGGTTATCCCGCTGGGGTATATGTGGTCTAAGCATAAGTTAAAACGCAAAAAACGCGCCTGGGCCTGAATACCATAAGGGCTTAATTCGCCATAACACTAAACCACGCAGGGGCAACGTTGCGTGGTTTAGTGTTTTTGGCATCAGGCCTGGCTCAGGCACACAGCAGGCTGGCTGAGTTGGGCTTTCATTTTACGCGGGCTGACACCTGTCAGAGTTTTGAAATCTTTTATGAAATGAGACTGATCACTGAACCCTAATTCAGTTGCGATATCGGTCAGGGATGGTTTGCCTGGGTGGCGAATCATGTTGATGGCGATTTGCATACGCAGGAAACGGCTGAATAACTTCAGGCTGACACCTGTGTCATTCAGGAAGATGCGGTAGATGTTACGGCTTGAATAACCAATATCTTTTTCCAGTTCGCCAATTTTTATATTGCCATTATTACGCATTACTTCGGTTATTAAGTATTGTGTTATTTGCGATGACTGGCGTAGTGCTTTATTTGCCATGCTTTCATTGAACACTTTAATTTGTTGCGTAAAGTTTTCTCGTAACGCGATATCTTCAATTACTGATGCGGCTCCGGGAATAATATCTAAAAAATTATATTCATGGTCTGGCATATCTTCTGGTATTAGGTCAATATAGTCTGGCATTATGCCCGGCATAAACCGGATACCGAAATAACGGTGGCCGGAAATAAGTTCGACGGGCTTGTAACGAGAAACTGTACCATATACACGAGCCGTTGGTTGGTGTGTATTGCAGTCAAATAAAATATCAATACAATTATCCGGAATGACCAGTGCATTATTCAGGTTATCGTCCGTGGTAAATGAATAAAAATGGGATATCCCCCGGCAGTTCTGCATCTGTTGTTGGTAATTCTTCAGCTGATGCGAATTTTGCAGCGCAGGCTGGAACGGCAGAAATTGTTCAGGGTTTGCCATGGTATGTAACTCCAATGTTAATCCATGGTAAATAATGCAAAAAACATGCCCTGGTCATCACTAACCAAGGAGGAAGCAACGCCGCCGCCCCAAGGGGTGAATACAGGTCAATAGTTTGCAGGTTTTACGAATACCATTGCGCGGTGGCGTGGTGGTGGTTGGCACCAACCCGGGCTGAAAACTATCGGCCAGGTGTTTTCTTTGGTGCGGTATTTTGGTCGGCCCGGCGAACGCTGGTGATATCCGGTTGCCTGAATCAGCAATGATGAGAGCTGGTGGTGTTCGGGAAGCCGAAAGTGATATGCGGCAGGCGTTACCGCTTGCGAAGCGCTTAACAAACACAGGTTTAAGAAGGAATTCCAGATATGGACAAACAAGACTGGCATCCGGCAGATATTATTGCCGGTTTACGTAAAAAAGGAACCTCCATGGCGGCTGTCTCGCGCGCCGCCGGGTTGTCATCGTCGACACTGGCAAACGCAGTTATCCGGCGCTGGCCAAAGGGTGAGCGCCTGATTGCGGATGCGCTTGGGGTCCGGCCGCAGGATATTTGGCCGTCTCGCTACCCGGAGGAAGAGGGAGGCTCGCAGAAGAAATGTACCTCCGGGGCACACAGCAAGTGAACTGGCCTGGTGCAATGCACTGACTCAGGGCGCTGCTGATTCAGCCTGGGTTGTTACACTGACTGGCGGGTTAGCGTGATGTTGGTGGCCCGCAGGCCGCCAACAATGAGTGAAGCTGCCGGATAAATAAGCCCGGGGGCGAGGTATCCCCCCCGGGTAATTATTATGCCTGCGCAGGCGATGCCGCTTCATGGCGTGGCGGGCGGATAACCAGTAACACCAGTAAAGCGCCCAGCGCGGCTACTGTGCCTGCCAGAATAAATGCACTGGTAAACTTGCCGCTGGTTTGCACGATATAGCCTGTCACTATGGGCCCGACAATACCAGAAACACTGCCGATCAGGTGGATAAACCCACTGGCACCACCCACGCGCGCCTGGTGCACTACATCCTGAATAATTGCCCAGTAAATTGCCCCGGTAATATAGAGGAAGAATATCGACACCGACATCAGCGCCACAGCCGGCACTACACTGCTCACTGTTCCGGCCAGCGCCACACAGATAGCGGCCATCAACAGGCAAACTACTAACACAATTTTGCGCGACAGCAACAGCCTGCCAGTGATGTTAAATATTTTATCTGAGATATAGCCGCCCAGCGCCAGGCCAATGAAACCGACAATCCAGGGGATCATCGTGGTCAGGCTCATGGATTTAATATCCAGGTTATGCGCCTGGACCAGGTAAGCCGGGAACCAGCTCAGGAAGAAAAACAGAATGTAGTTGTAGCAGAAGAAAGCAAACGCCGTGACCAGAATAATGGGTTGTTTCAGGTAATGGCTTAACGGCGGTGCAGTGTTGCCATCAACAGGCGTCAGGTGGGTTTCCTGGCTTTTTAACAAGGCAATTTCCTGTTTTTCCTGCTCAGTGGCACGTTTGCTGCGCAGTGGGGAGTCTGCCGCAATCAGGAACCAGCCCAGCGCCCAGACAATGCCAATGGTAAAAATAATCACAAAAGCCGGGCGCCAGCCAAACCCTAATGCCAGGTAGCCAATAATAGGCCCGGCAACGGCGCCACCTAACGGTGAACCGGCACTTAATAAGCCAACGGCGGTTGCAGCTTGTTTTTGCCCAAACCAGCCATTGATCATTTTATTGGCCGAAGCACAGATAGGCCCTTCCGCCATGCCGAACAGTACGCGCAGAATAAGCAAGGAATAGAAGCCGGTTGCCAGCGCTGTCAGACCACAAAACAGCGACCACATAATTACCGCGCTGCCCATCACAAGGGTGGGCCCAAATTTATCGACGGCCAGCCCGCCAACGAAGTTAAACAACGCGTAGCCAAAAAAGAAACTACCGAATATCAGACCAAACTGCTCAGCATTAAGCATCAGGTCTTTTTCAATCATGGGAACAGTAATCGATAAGGCAACCCGGTCAAGATAGTTAATCATATAGACCAGGAAAAGCAGCAATACGATGACCCAGCGGAGGTTTTTAATCATGATAATCTCACATCTGTAAGCCTGGTTTTTAGAAGAAGCCTGGCAGTGCGGCTGCACTACCAGTCAGCCATAATTAGTTATGCATTTGCAACAGCACCTTGCAGCAGGTGCGCTGATCGGTGGCGAAAAGTGTTAATGCGGCCTGAACCTCCTCCAGGGGCAGACAGTGGGTGATAAGTTTCTCCGGGTCGACTTTGCCTTGTGCCATCCAGGAGATTACGTCGGGGAAGCGGTTGCTGTTCAGCCGTGACGAAAACAGCGAAATTTCTTTGCTCGTCAGGCTTTGTTGGGTAATGGTGCAGGGTTCGCCGGAAAAACCCATAATGCCGATACGTGCGGCAGGTGAGGCGAGGTTGATAGCCTGTTGCAGAATCGACGGATGGCAGGCGGCATCCACAATCAGAGTGGGGCGAATACCCGCTTTATTCAGAATGTCTTCCAGTGACTGGTGGCTGTTATCCACCACTTTGTCTGCGCCATTGTTGGTTGCCATGACCAGGCGCTCAGCAATGCGGTCCGCCACAATCACCTGTTTCACGCCATACACGCCTTTCAGCGCCTGAATGACTGTTAACCCCATAGGCCCGGCACCGTAAATCAGGGCGATGTCGTCCGGTGTGGGCTTGAGTTGCGCCGTAATATTGGCGGCAATAGTAAAGGGTTCCACCATGGTGGCGTGGCGGTCACTGATGGCATCGGGGATGTGCCAGGCATTCCTGGCGGGGACGCAGGCATAATCACTGAACCCGCCATCACAATGCACACCAATTACTTGCAGTGACGTGCAAACGTTAGGCCGCCCAACAGAGCACGGGTAGCAATGGCCGCAGCTTACTACCGGGTCGACAGAAACTCGCTCACCCAGGCGTGCCGGATCAACGCCGGGGCCTGTGGCATCAATAGTCCCGAAAAACTCGTGCCCAATAACCCGCGGGTATTTTGCAAACGGATTGTGCCCGTGCCAGATGTGAACATCAGAACCACAAATGCCGGCCAGCGCTACTTTTACCCGGACTTCACCTTCCGCAGGCTCCGGTAACGGGCGTTGTTCGATAACCAGGCGGTCAGGGCTTTCTATCACAACACTTCTCATGGTACGGCTTCCTTTGATACAGGTTAGTTTCATTGGTTTGTGCTTACTACCATACAAGTCTAATCAGGGTTGTTTGCTGACCGGGTTCACATTTTTGAATTAACTGGCAATGGGAATGCTGTGGTTGATTACTGATTTTTAACTAATATTTATTTAATTAATATCTATTATTCATGTGGTTATATTATTTTTTCTGATTGTTAATTTAACGTAAAAAGGTAATGAGAAGATTTAATTTTGTGATGCTTGTCAATGTTTGATGGATTTGGAGATTACATTTAATGATTAACTAGTATGGTAGGTGGCAATGACAGAGACAACAGGTGACGCTAATTATGCAAATGACGATGCGCTGGTTTGGACCAGACCAGGACAAAATCCCGCTGGAGTATTTCCGCCAGGTGCCAGGAGTGGAAGGTGTGGTCGGTGCGTTGTATGACGTACCGGTCGGGGAAGTCTGGCCGGAAGAGAAGATTCGCGCTCTGGTAGAGCAGGCTCACGCCGCAGGGCTTTCAATGGAAGTCATTGAAAGCGTAAATATTCATGATGATATCAAGATTGGCTGTTCCTCGCGTGACCAGTGGATTGCCAATTATCAGCAAACCATTCGTAACCTGGCGAAGTTTGGCGTCAAAGTGATTTGCTATAACTTTATGCCGGTGTTCGACTGGATGAAAACGGACATGCAGTATGTGTTGCCTGATGGCTCACTGACCATGGCGTTTGAGAAAAAAGGGATTGATAAAACGCTGGAAGAAGTGGTGCGTGAAGTGCTGGATAACGCCAATGGTTTTGCTCTGCCGGGTTGGGAGCCAGAACGCCTGGCGCAGGTACAAACACTGTTCGCCCGTTACCAGGATGTTGACGATAACAAACTGCGTGAAAACCTGGTCTACTTCCTGGAAGCCGTGGTTCCGGTATGCGAGGAAGTGGGTGTGAAGATGGCTATTCACCCTGATGATCCGCCTTATTCAATTTTCGGCCTGCCGCGCATTATCAAAAACCGCGACGACCTGGACTGGCTATGCAATGCGGTGGATTCACCGGCCAACGGGATTACGCTGTGCACCGGCTCTATTGCCGAAGACCCGGAAAATGATGTGTGCGCAATTCTGGCTGAATTTACCCGCCGTAAACGTATTCACTTCGCCCATGTGCGTAATATCAAAATTACTCAGGGTAAAGATTTTTATGAATCCGCCCACCCGTCGCAATACGGTTCACTGGATATGTTCCAGGTGGTGAAAGCCCTGTATGACAACGGGTTCGATGGCTATATTCGCCCGGATCATGGCCGGTTTATTTGGGGTGAGACCGGGCGGCCAGGCTACGGCTTATATGACCGTGCGCTGGGTGTCACTTACCTGCTGGGTTTGTGGGAAGCATTAGAGAAACAACACTAACAGCGGGCCTGGGGTGCTGAGTTCAGCCTGCGAAGAACGCAGGCTGTTCCCGGCAGTGGCCTGGTGTTTTAACCCTGCCTGCCACTCGGCCAGCAAATGGCGCGAGTTGTTATACACGGTGTGACAGCCAGTGCGCACCATACTAACGTGCTGTGAAAAACGTGCTTTGTCAGTATAGAACTGACGTGGTACCTGCAAAGCTGACTTTTGTCGCGTAGCTCCAGACAGTCCAGTTTCTGAACAAATGATATGCCCATTCCTCTTTCAGAGTAGCCTGCCTGATATTTTTCATTTCTGCAAAAGAAGGGGCTGTCTTTCAGAAATGTACTGGTGCCCTGGGCTGCCCGGGAAATTAATCAACGTGGAGCTGGTCACTCAGTTAAAACAGTTTAATTAACGATTTAGTAGCTTAAAGGTGAATTCGGTGAAGTAGTCGTTAACGTTCTTAGAAGCTTCCGCCGCGCGCTCTTCGTCCCCGTGGCAAATATCCCTGAGCATGGTGGCATTAAGCCGTGAGGCTTTGATCAGTTCTACTTCTTTTCCCGGAGCCAACTGGGAGAACCAGAAGCGGCTCGACAAGCCCTGTAGTGGAGAAAGGCTGGGCTGCAGATACTCATTTTGCGCCGCTTCTCCAATCAGGCTGTAAGTGTGTTTCAGCAACTTGCCGAACTGGCGCATGTCGTCGACCGTAGTAATACTTTCAAACTCTTCAGCAAGAGAGAGCATCTCCTTCTTTTGCAGATTGCTGCCACGACGGGTAGCCAGCCGCACAGCGAACTCCCCTACCACACGGCGCAGCTCCAGCACCTTGAATTGTACTTCCACACTGATGGCCGGGATAAACACGCCTTTATAAGGGTAAATTTCCACCAGACGGTCTGCGGCTAAACGCTGTAATGCATCACGAACCGGGCTGCGGCCAAAACCTGTTAGCTCCATAAGCTGCGCTTCAGACACCATCGAACCTGGCGCCAGCTCCTGGAAAATGATCATATCTTCGATGGCTTCATAAGCCTGATCGGTTTTGTTTGCAGTCTGGTTCATTCGCCCTAACTCCATGAGTGAAAACATATTATCGCCGCTGGTGCTGCGATGACAGGCAAAGTATCACATTTTATTTTTTATTTGTATCAATGAGTTATTACCTTTTTTGTGATCGGCTTCTGATTTAACCCAACAAATAATGGATGTTTTCGGCGTGGAGTGCAAGTCTAATAAGCAACTAATATATTAGATGTAGATTAGTTGGGTGGAAGTCATACAGCACTGCGTTTACCCGCAGGGATTACAGGAGAAAGTTGTGAAACTACAAAACCAGGTCGCACTGGTCACCGGTTCGGGGAACCTGAAAGGAATAGGGCGTGGAATTGCCTGTGCACTCGCCCAGCAAGGGGCGGACATAGCTGTCAACTATGTGGTGAACCCCCAGGAGGCGGAGCAGGTCGCCGGGATTCTTCGCGGCTACGGGCGTCGGGCGTTGCTGGTCAAAGCAGATATCTCGAAACCGGAAGAGGTGGAACGGATGTATGCCGATATCGACGCACATTTTGGTCGACTGGATATTCTGGTCAACAATGCGGGGGTGTGCGTGTGGGAACCGTTCCTTGAGATCAGTAAACCCGCTTTTGATCATGCGGTGAACATCAATATCAAAGGTACCTGGGAGTGTGCGCGGCAGGCGGCTCGCTACATGGTTAACAAAAAGATTCAGGGCCGCATTATCAACGTGGCCTCAGGTCATGCGCGCCGTCCGATGCCGCTGATGGGCATATACGCGGCCACCAAAGCGGCAATCGATCAGATGAGTCAGTCGATGGCCTTTGAGCTGGCGCGCTATGGCATTACGGTTAACCAGGTCTGGCCGGGCTTTGTCGACACTAACATTAACGATCCAAAACCCGAACTGGCCACCGCCGAAGGGCGAAAAAAATTGCTGGCGACTATTCCTGTCGGTAAACCGGCGACCATAGAAGAACTGGGCGCTGCGGCAGTTTATTTGTGCAGTCAGGAAGGAGGTGTAGTGACTGGCGACTTTATCAAGATTGATGGCGGCCAACATATTCGCTGTATTTGAACCGGGAGAAAAACATGTCGCAGAAAACCATTCTAATCGCTGGTCAGGAGGTGGAGTCTTCGCTGACTGGCGCACTCATTAAGCACTATTCTTCTCAGGGATATGATGTGCTGTTTGGCGAATGCCGTGAGCCGCAGGCGATAGCTCAGGAAATTGATCACCTGGTTACGGGTAATCGCTCGCTGAGCGCCTTCCTCTATATTTCACCGCCGCCCAGGCAGGGCAATATGCTTGATGATGATTCCGGAGCTATTACCGCCACAATGAATGACGACCTTGAGTTGGGGCTGTGGTGGATACAGGCCATCAGTAAAAAAATGATCGCGCAGGGTACCGGCGGGCGTATTGTCACGCTTGCGCACATCGCTGCGTTGGTGCCAACGGAGCGGTTCTCCTACGGCGCTGCCAGCCAACTGGCACTGATGAACCTTTGCCGCTCCGCCATTCTGGATTTGGTGCCCTTCAACATCAAAATTAACACCGTGTTTCGCGGATTCAGTGAAACTCAGACTGCTGAACGTGAATTTGTTGAGCAACTGCGAGTTTTGCATAAAGACGATGGTATTCCACTGTTGGAATATACTCGTCCGGAAGAGATTGCCAGCACCTGTTATTTATTAACTGATCCTAATATTCATAGTTTCAATGGTGCAATGATCACCATGGATAGTGGTTTTTATGTTACACGTAAGATTCGCTATTTGACAGAAATCTAACTCCTTATGGCGACAAAATAAAAAAAGATAGTCGCCATTTTTAATTATTTGTTATGCATTCACTTGTTGATTTTTATTTTTACATCTTCAAAGGTACCCTAAATGAATAAAAATTTTCGCCGTGTCATATTAATTATGCTCACGCTGGCGATGATCATTAATTATCTTGATCGCTCAGCGTTAGCTTATGCAATGCCGTTCATTACACAGGATTTCCATTTAACTCCGGAGGAGAAGGGGATTATTTTCGGCAGTTTCTCGATTGGCTATGCGCTGTTTAATTTTATTGGTGGCATACTGGCCGATAAATTTGGACCTAAACGTGTTTTCAGTTGGTCGATGCTAATCTGGTCCATTATCTGTGGTTTAACGGCGGGATGCTTTAATTTCTGGACCATGTTTATCGCCCGCGCGTTTTTTGGTGCCGGGGAAGGTCCAATCTCCACAACGGCGAACAAGGTGGTCAACAACTGGTTTCCGTTGAATGAACGCGCCCGTGCAGTCGGCATTAATCAGGCGGGTGGTCCTTTCGGTGGGGCGATTTCCGGGCCAATCGTGGGATTTCTTTGTCTGACATTCAGTTGGAGAGTTTCCTTTATTATCATCGCGTTTATCGGCATTACCTGGGCCATTATTTGGACGCTGATTGCCACCGACAGACCGCGCGGTAACAAACGCGTTTCTGACGACGAAGTTCTGCTGATTGAAGGTGATGAAGCGGTTGTTGAGATCCCGCTTGTAACTGTTTCCATGGGTGAAAAACCATCCATGTGGGCAGCTATTCTCCAGCCTTCCATTCTGGCCACCGCTTTATCGTTATTTTGTTTTAACTATGTGTTGTTCTTCTTTATGAACTGGTTTCCGTCCTTCCTTGTGGATACCACTGGCATCAGCCTGAAAGACATGAGCCTGGTTGGAGTTCTACCGTGGGTTGCAGGTACGCTGGGTTATACCTCCGGTGGATTTATTATTGACATGATTTATAAAAAGACCGGAAAACAACTTTTCTCCCGTAAAGTAGTGCTGGTTACCAGTTTTACGATTTGTTCACTCTGCGTGGGGTTAATTAGCCAGACGCATACCGCAATAGGTGCCGTAACATTGATGACGATCTCATTCGGATTTATGCAATTGGCGGCACCAGCATACTGGACGCTTATTCAGGATGCCGCGCCGAAAGAATATGTTGGTAGCGCTGGGGGATTAATGCACGGCCTCGCGAATATTTCCGGCGTTGTCGCACCCACCGTCACCGGGTTTATTGTGGGGGCGGGATCCTATTCTTCTGCCTTTATTTTAGCCGGTTGTCTGGGCGTGTTAGGTGCAACCGTAGTGGCCTTGTTTGTAAAAAAAGCTAATGAGCCAGTGGCCAATAAAGCAACGGCGTGAAATGAATAAATGAATGCACCTGGAACCGGGCAATTCTCCGGTGCCGTTGAGGTTAACATTCGATGGGGCTGATGCTCTCAGCCCCTGGAGATAACATGGAACTGACCCGAAAAATACTGGCTTTACCGGTTAACGAAACCCTGGCACAGGGTGTCACCTTACGCACCCTGGATGAACTTGAGGTCATCGTGATTGATACCGAGTTTTGCCAGGCAGCGATCACGTTACAGGGAGCTCATTTGCTGCTCTGGCAACCTTCCACCCAAAAGCTGCCTGTGCTGTGGCTCAGCGACGTTTCTCCCTTTAAGACAGGAGTGCCGATCCGGGGCGGGGTGCCACTCTGCTGGCCGTGGTTTACAGATAAAGGCGGACAACCACATCACGGCATTGCCCGTATCCTGCCGTGGATAATTGAAGATATCTATTCCCGTCCGCGATCGGTACGTCTCACACTCTCTTTGTCCGATACCCTGGAAAGCCGGGGGCTGTGGGATCACCATTTCCACCTGGCCCTGACCTTTTCATTTGTCGACAATCTTTGCGAACTGACGCTGACCATGCAGGGGGAGTTTGTCGCCACTCCCGCACTGCACAGTTATTTCTATACCAAAGATGTGAGTCGACTCGCCGTGCGTGGGCTGGGAGCTGAAGGCCAGGACACTCTTGACGGGATGAGTAAGCTCTGGCCGCAGCCGTTTGCCTTTGATGGGGAAACGGCGGTGGTTTTCACCTCGCCTGAGCAGAAAAGCCTTGTACATGACGCTTCTGGCGCACGGTATATCACCATCACCCATTTCAACCACAGCGATGTGGTTGCGTGGAACCCAGGCCAGGCGAAAACCCGTGATATTGCCGATATCGCTGATGCAGCCTGGGATCGTTTTGCCTGTGTGGAAACCGCGAGAATTTCACATCCATTGTCCTGTAGCTGGCAAAAGCCCGGAGCTATTGGCGTTCAATTTTGTGTTAACGCAACGGGTGAGCAGGCCGGTTGCGAGGAGTCGTAAATATTATGCGTATCAGTCGTGTCGAAAGTTTTATTGTACGCTTGGGCTACAAGCCGATTTATCAGCGTCAGACCAGTAAAGAAGGGGAGTTCAACGCTGCTCGCTCGCTATCGCCAACCCTGGATTCGCTGATCCTGCGTTTGGAAACGGACACCGGACTGGTGGGGTGGGGAGAGGCCTTTGGTCACGCCTGTAACCCGGCTACTTTTGCGCTGCTCACCGAGCGGCTGGCTCCATTTCTGACTGGTGAGTCCTGCGAGGATATTACGGTTCTAATGGAAAAAGCCCATTACGCGTTTCACAGTTATGGCCGTGGCGGCACCATGATGTACGCGCTGTCAGCGCTGGATATCGCCCTATGGGATTTACGCGGTAAAGCGCAGAATCAGCCATTATGGCAGTTGCTGGGGGGCACGCGTTCTCAAATCGAACTCTACCCAAGCCTCGGCAGTTTCGATGGCGACCTTGATAAGCTCATTCCCTATGTGCAAAACCTGATGAAGCAGGGCTATCGACATATTAAGCTGCATGAGCGTGACCCCGAAGCCACCATTGCTGTGAGCCACGCTATGCCAAAAGGAGGCGTCCTGATGCTGGACACTAACTGCGCCTGGTGTGAGGAAGAAGCGGCGGCCATCCTGCCCCGCCTGCGCGAAGCAGGAGTGGCCTTCGTTGAAGAACCGACGTTTCCGCCTGAGGGGTTAAGTTGTCTGCAGCGGTTGAAGCAGCAAACCGGTATGCTGCTTGCTGCGGGAGAAAACATGAACAACAGTGAGGAGTTTCTCCAGTGTATTTCGCAAGGGATGGTGGACGTGATGCAGCCCAGCGTAGCGAAGATTGGCGGCATTTCAGCGGTACTCGATATTATTGCTGCGCACCGAACTAACCCGAACGGCACACTGTTGCCGCACTGTTTTTATTACGGACCAGGACTACTGGCTACGGCCCATTTGCTCAGCGTGATGCCACAAACAGTGCCGCTGGAAGTGCCGTGGCTTGAGTTTGAACAGCCGCTGCACCCGTTTATGCGTTGGCTACCGCAGCTTGATTTGCCGCGTGTTCCCGGCCTTGGGTTCGAGCCGGATCCGGAAGTACTGGCTCGTCACACCATTGCTCGGGGTTAAACTCATGCAGGTGATTATCACAGACGACGTGCTGGCTGGTATTCCCTCACTGGTATTTCGTTCTCAACAATCTTTGCTCAGAAGCGCGCCACTGATTTTGCTATTCCATCGCTTCACGGTGCTTAACGCGCTGGATGCCAACCTGGGATATGTGCTGGCGAAAGCTGGTTTCGACGTGGTCTGCCCGGAAGCGAGCGGCCATGGAAGCCGGTTTGACGGTGATGAGAAAAAGCGGTTGAGCCAGTTCTGGCAGATTTTGCATCGTACGCTCGAAGAGGTACCGTCGCTAGTCGAGGCCTGCGGTGACCGGGGGATTGGCGACCTGCGGCGTATTGGTGTGTTCGGTACCAGCATGGGGGGCTTTGCCGTGACCGGTGCGATGATACGCTACCCGTGGATTCAGGCAGGTGCGGCCTTTATGGGCGGAGGCTATTTTGCCGATGCGATGTCATACGTGCATCCTCCCTGTGAGGGTGAAAAGCAGAGTTGCCTGGTAAATCTGCGTGATTATGATGCGCAGCATCATGCCGCACAACTGGCCGGACGTGCGTTGTTTCTCTGGCACGGTGCGCAGGATAACGTCGTCTCAAGCCGGGAAAGCGAGCGCCTGCGCGACAGTCTGAACGCGCTGAACGGTGCCGGGAAGCTGACCTGTATAATTGACCCTCAGGGTGAGCATAAAATCACTTCTGCTTCAATGGAAGCTGGTGTCCGATTTATGTGCCAGTACTTGCAATAAACTCTTCTGCAATAAAAAAGGGCCATGCGGCCCTTTGACTACTCAATCTCTTTGTCTACGTGCTGCACAATCAGGTCTGCCACACGCATGCTGTTCTTCGCGGCCAGCGCATCAAGGATGCCCAGATGCTCTTCATGCAACACTTGGGTTTTTTCCGGGGTGTAACCAAATTGCTTCCACGCCAGGACCCACAAGTGGTGGATCTGCTCCTGCACGTTGATCAAAATGCTGTTACCACCCAGTTCCGCCACCTTCTTCTCAAAACTTAGATCCAGCCCGGCATCGTCATCATCCAGCATTTGGGTGGCAAACTGCTCGCGGTTATGCTCAATCAATTCCCGTAGCTGGTTGATACCTGATTTGTTCGCCCGCCAGGCATAGTCTTCGAAAATGGATCGTTCTATGGCAGTGCGCGCCACGATCAGATTGCGCAGAAAGTCTCGCGTCACGCCCCCTTCAACCAGGCGGCTCAGGCTGTGGGTATCGCTTAAAGAGACGGCGGGCGGCTCAGTCAAAAAGGTGCCACTACCCACGCGGGTTTCAATGCGCCCTGATGATTCCAGCACTTTCAGCGCCTGACGTACCGAGGTTCGGCTGACGTTCAGCATCTCGGCCAGCTCGCGCTCGGAAGGGAGCCGTTCGCCTGGCTTGAACTGCTTGCTGTCGAGCAGGTTCGTCAGATGTTGAATAATAGTCTGGAAAACGTCCGTGCGTTTAATCGGGATCATCGTGAATTTATTCTTTTCCGGCATCTCATCACCTGCAGAGGTCTGTGTGTCACTCGGCGGGAAGCATGAAGTGGGGCTTTCTGGTGTGTGGTTGTCATCGCTTTCATGCCTTGCCGATAATTGGGTGGACCAGTGTACCACTATTTCGCCAGGATCGCCCATCTGGCTTTAAGATCTAGCGTAAAAATGGCCAAAATACGTCATTTTGTGAAGCTAATATCATTATCGCTAAAAATTGGTTGGACAACCAACCTAAAAAGAGGATAGTCCACTCAACAAAACCACAACCAGATAAAGGTATTCCAGATGTTCAGAAGCAATTTTAAGCCGGGGTCAACCCGTTGGGCAGTACGTCGTGCACAATGGCGTAGCATGGGTATCCGCGAGGAAGATATGCATAAGCCAAAGATCGCTATCATCAATACCTCCAACAAATTGTCCTGCTGCTACGTGCATCTGGATGAGCTTTGCCGCATTGTTGAGCAGGCCATCCGGGACGCGGGTGGTCTGCCGTTTGAAGTCCGCACTGTTGCGCCAAGTGACTTCGTGACCAGCGCAGGGAAAAAAGCACGTTACCTGATGCCGACTCGCGACCTGATGGTGAACGAAGTGGAATGCATGATGGAGGGGGCAGTACTGGACGGCATGATCTGCCTCTCCTCTTGCGACAAAACCACCCCGGCACACCTGATGTCTGCGGCCCGCCTTAACGTGCCTTCTTTGTTGCTGACTTGTGGTTACCAGGTTGGTGGTAAGTGTTCCAACGAAAAATTCGACGACCAGTTCTTTGATATTGATGATGTCTACGAACAGGTTGGCGCGCTGGCGACTGGTGCTATTTCGTTGCAGGACCTGACCGACATGACCGACATCGGCATTCAGTCTCCAGGTGTGTGTGCAGGTCTGGGCACCGCCAACTCCATGCACATTGTGGCTGAAGCGCTTGGCATGTCGCTACCAGGTAACTCACCGATTTGGGCTAACGGCCGCAAGGTGAAAGAGTACGCTCAGGCTGCGGGTAAACGCATTGTGGAACTAACGCAAGCACAGGTGTTGCCGCGCGAAATCATCACCGAAAAAGCGATTCAGAATGCCGTGATGACCGTGTTGGCGGTTGGTGGGTCGGTGAACACCGTTCGTCATCTGTCTGCTATTGCGACGGAAGCGGAACTACCGATTGATGTGGTCGGCCTGTATGAGAAATACGGTAAAAACATCAAGTTGCTCACCTCCGTCCGCCCGAACGGCCCTTACAGAACCGAAGATCTGGAAGCGGCGGGGGGCACCACTGCTGTCATGAACCAACTGAGTGACTTCCTCAACCTGGATGCATTGACTGTGACGCAAAAAACGGTCGGTGAAAACATTCAGCATGCGGTGGTTAAAAACGACGACGTAATTCGTACTCTTGATAATCCGGTCAGCCAGCGTCCAGGTGTTGCCATTTTGCGCGGTAACCTCGCCCCGGATGGCGCAATTGTAAAACTCTCTGCCGTACCGGGTGAACTGGAACATTTCACCGGCCCGGCCAATATCTACGAAGGTGAAGACGAAGCTATCGAAGCCCTGTCCGAAGGAAAAATCCATAAAGGTGACGTGATCGTACTACGCAATATGGGGCCTGCAGGCGGCCCGGGTACAGTGTTCGCGTGTAGCTTTGTGGCGGCGCTCAACGGCGCGGGCATCGCTGAATATGTGGCGGTGATCACTGACGGTGAACTCTCTGGTCTGAACCGTGGGATTATTGTCGGTCAGCTGATGCCGGAAGCAGCGGCAGGTGGCCCACTGGCGGTAGTCGAGCAGGGCGAAATCGTGCACATCAACTTTGTCGATTTAAGCATCAATATGGAGGTGCATCAGGAAGTCATCGATGCACGCCTGAGGGCCTGGAAGCCTAAACCAATTGCGCTGGGTGGTGGTAGCGGCACCTATCTCTCGCAGTATGCGCAGCTGGTACAACCTATCGCTCAGGGCGCAGTACTCGGTAAACGCCGTATTCACGTCAAAGCTGTGGATTGATACCCACTGATCAGGGGGCAGGGGTAGCCTGTCCTCTTTCTCCCAGAGGTGAGCAATGCAGATCTGTCATGAAAAGGCGAGAGAGACTCCCGTCACGCTGGATGTAGACGTCCTGGTGGTGGGTGGTGGTCCAACCGGTGTGGCAGCAGCGACGGCGGCGGCACGTGCCGGTGAAAAGACGCTGCTGATTGAAAAATACGGTTTTTGCGGCGGAATGGCGACGGCAGGCATGTCGGGTGCCATTTGCGGACTCTTTACATCAGGCAAAGGTCCGCATGAGCAACTAGTGCACGGCTTTGCCAGTGAATTTTATCAGCATCTCAAACACCGCCATGCAGTCAGCGAGCCTTTCCCGTTTGGTGAAACGAAGCTGGTTGTACATGAGCCCCATACCTGGAAAGAGATTGCGGATGACTTGCTGCAGGATGCCGGGGTCGACATCCTCTTCCACAGCCTGGTAACTGACGTGGTGATGGAAGACGGGCGGGTTAAGGGTGTGATTGTGGAGAACAAAACCGGGCGTCAGTGCATTACCGCAAAACGTTTTGTGGATGCCACAGGTGATGGTGATCTGTGTGCCAAAGCGGGGGTGTCTTACACCCTCGGGCGCAACGGTATGGTGCAGTATCCGACCATGGTGTTCCGCATGGCAAATGTGGATATCAGCCGTGGTGTGGGTCACCCGATAGCGCAACTGGAATCCTGGGTTGGGCAGGCTCAGAGGGCGGGCTTTAACCTGCCGCGTAAACACATCTACCTTCTGCCGTCACCACGGCCAGGTGAAGTGATGTGCAATGTCACCAGCGTGCTGCGTGATGACGGTCGCCCGATTGATGCCACCAATGCGGAAGACCTGACTTTTGCGGAGCTGAAAGGCCGCAAGCTGGTGCGCGAGTATGAACGCTTCCTGCAAAAATATGTGCCCGGCTTTGAACAGGCGCGCCTGAATGATGTGGCTGCACAAATTGGCATTCGTCAGAGCCGGACCATTCACGGGCAGCGTTGCCTGACTAACGAAGATGTGTTTCAGGCGCGCAAAAGTCGCCGCGCCATCGCCAGCAGTGCCTGGTGCATCGAAGCTCATGGGCCTGAAGGCATCTTTATGTTCTATCTGGACAACGACTATTACGACATTCCGTACGACACCCTGTTGCCGGAGAACATCCCCAATCTGATTACGGCAGGACGCACTCTGTGCGCGGAGCATGAGGCGCTCGCCTCGGCACGCGTTACCGCGCAGTGTTTTCTAACCGGATACGCGGCAGGGTCTGCGGCACACTTGAGTCACCGAGACAATTGCGCCTTCGACAAAATCGATGTCGATGAATTACGTAGCATCATTGAATATCACACGCATTAAGGATTGAGAGTATGAAACCAGTTTTAGGCTTTATCGGTCTGGGCATCATGGGTAAACCGATGGTACGTAATCTGCTCAAAGCCGGTTACGACATGCACGTTTACAGCATTATCGACAGCGACATTGAGGAAATGGTCAAAGAGGGGGCAAAGGGTCAGAGCTCCTGTCTGGAAGTGGCGAAAATGGCAGATGTCACCATCACCATGGTGCCCAATACGCCACAGGTGGAAGAGGTGCTGTTTGGTGAAACCGGGATCGCCGGTGCCCTGCGCGAAGGCAAAGTGGTGATTGATATGAGCACTATCTCGTCGCTTGCTACTCGCAAATTTGCGGAAAACATCAAAGCGCTGGGGGCGAACATGCTGGATGCTCCGGTGAGCGGTGGTGATAAAGGTGCGAAGGGAGGCACGCTGTCCATCATGGTAGGCGGTGACGCGCAGGTGTTTGAACAGTGCAAACCTATTCTTGATGTGCTGGGTAGCCGTGTGACCCACGTAGGTGAACATGGTGCGGGCCAGGTGGTGAAATCCTGTAACCAGGTGCTGGCGGCTGCCACCATGGCCGCACTCGGCGAATCCCTTGTGATGGGCGCAAAAGCAGGCGTCAATCCGGCGAAAATCATTGAAGTACTCTCTGCCGGTTATGCCCGCTGCGGCGCGCTGGATATCCGTGGCAACCTGCTGCTGGAACGTAACTTTGACCCTGGTTTTATGACCCGTCTGCAGTACAAAGATCTCAATCTGGCGATGGAATTGAGCCAGGGAATCGATGCGCCGATGCCGATCGCAAGCCTGGTCCGAGAGCTGTATAAAACCTGTATCGCCCAGGGGCTGGGCAGTGAAGATCACTCCAACGTTATCAAAGTGTTTGAGCAACTGGCGGCCTTTGAAGTTGATGCGCGGGGTTAATTATGGTCATTTCTGATTTTAAACAACGGCTTCGTGAGGGGCCGCTCCAGGGCTGTTTCGTCACCTTTCCCAGTGCTGCCCTGACGGAGTTCACGGCGGCGATGGGCTTTGATTTTCTGCTGCTGGATAACGAGCACGGGAATTTCAACCCTGAGACGCTGGAAGATATGGTGCGGGCCACGCATTGCCGGCAGATCCCCTGCGTGGTGCGTGTGCCATACAATCGTGCTGAATATATCCGTAAAGCGCTCGATTTTGGCGCTGACGGGGTGCAGGTGCCGCTGATCAATACCGTTGACGATGCCATTGCCGCCAGCAAGCCCAGCCTGTTTCCCCCAGAAGGGGAGCGCGGTGTGGCATTCTTGCCTCGAGCGGCAAATTACGGTATGCACCCGGATAAAGGGCGTTACCTGCAGGAGGCCAATGCGAACCGGTTGTTGTCTGTTCATATTGAAACAGTGGAAGCGGTAGGCAATCTGGATGCCATTCTTGAGAGCAGGCAGGCGGATGTCTATTTCATCGGGCCGGGTGATTTAGCGGTCTCAATGGGATACGGGAACGATATTAATCACCCGACTGTACTGGCAACCATCGAGCAATGTATTAAGAAAATTGTTGCCAGTGGCGCCATCGCCGGGACTTATGTCGGTACAGCGGAAAGAGCCCGAGAAGTTATTGCCTGGGGGGCAACCTATATCGTCACAGCAGTAAATAGCTATATGTCTACTGGCGCAAAAAATTATCTAGTAGCGACAAAATTATAAAAAACCTCTTTGTACCCTACACAATCTGTCCGGCTTTTATCGCCGGGCGTGGAGTATTCGTTATGAATATGGAAGCCAAGAAAACGCGAACTCGTTATTTTATATTGTTAATGATTACCTTTGTACTTACTCTGGCTACCGGTGACCGTGCAACGTTATCCGTCGCTGGTCCAGAAATGCAAAAGGAATTAGGTATTACCGCCGTTGAAATTGGTTATTTATTTTCTGCGTTCAGTTGGGCCTATGTTATCAGTATGACCCCGGCGGGTTGGGTTGCTGATAAAGTTGGATCCAAGCGTGCGATGTTTTTGGGTATTTTATTGTGGTCAGTCGTTACCGTATTTATGGGGCTGGTCAGCTACGTCACTTTCGTGGTTCCGGCACTGCTTATCCTGCGCTTCTTATTGGGCATGTGTGAATCTCCTGTTGGCCCCGCTGCAGGGCGTATTATTGCCGCCTGGTTCCCCTCTCAAGAACGCGGCGTGGCTGGAGCCATCTTCAATAGTGCACAGTATGCGTCGTTGGCCATTTTCACACCACTGATGGCCTTGTTGTGCCATGCCTTTGGCTGGGATCACGTATTTATCGTGATGGGTGTGATCGGCATTGTTGTCGCGCTGGCCTGGTCTAAATTCTTCTATGTACCTATGAAACATCCCTCTATAAACACCGCAGAAATGGCCTACATTAAAGAGGGCGGTGGTCTGGTAGAACTGGACATGGACCCGCTGGAGAACAGTAAAAATGCGGTGAAAAAAACGCGAGCGGGCTTCGCTGAAATTGGCCAGTTATTTAAAAGTAAAATGTTGCTGGGGATCTTTCTTGGCCAGTACTGTATTTCGGCAATCACCTGGTTCTTTATGACCTGGTTCCCGATTTATCTGGTTAAAGAACGTGGCATGTCTATTTTACAGGCCGGGGTTATGGCTTCTTTGCCAGCAATTTGTGGCCTGGTTGGTGGTGTTACTAGTGGATTTTTCTCGGATTGGTTATTAAAGAAAACTGGTAATTTAAGTCTTGCGAGAAAAACACCTATTACGATTGGTCTGACAATGAGCGCTAGCATGATTTTGTGTAATTACGTCAGTTCAGAATTTATGGTGATATTTTTAATGAGCGCGGCCTTTTTTGGAAAAGGATTTGGTTCATTAGGTTGGGCAGTAGTGGCTGATACCGCACCAAAAGAAATTATCGGCACTACCGGTGGCTTATTTAATTCACTGGGCAATATTGCCGGTATTATTACCCCAGTTGTTATTGGTTATATCCTCCAGGAAAGTGGTTCCTTCGCCAATGCATTAGTGTTTGTTGGTGCCCATGGCTTAATTGCGGTATTCAGCTATTGGTTTATTGTCGGCAAAATTGAACGTCTGAAATTAAACGGCAAAAGCAGCAGCACCAGCGTGGCTGAATCTGCCACTAAATAACGAAACCTCTGAAGATAAAAGCAGAAGGAAGCAAAAATGAATAAATCACCCGTTATCCGTCTGGATGATAACGACAATGTCGTGGTGGCTCGCGTGGCAATCTCTGCCGGAACTGCGATTGCTGATGAGAATGTGACTACCCTGCAGGACGTGCCGTTGGGCCATAAAGTGGCGACACGACTGATCAAAGAAGGCGAACCAGTGCTGAAATACAACACGGTAATCGGCTTTGCTTCCGAGGACTTAGTGCCGGGGACCTGGCTGCATAGTCACAACATCACCTTCGACGATTTTCAGCGCGATTATGCCTTTAGCAAAGATTACCGTCCGCTCGAACTGGTCGCTCCGGACTCGCGCCGCACCTTCCTGGGCTATGTGCGGGAAGATGGCCGGATTGGCACGCGCAATACGCTTGGGGTGTTTGTCGTTGGTAACTGCGGGGCGACGGTGGCAAGAAAAATCGCTAACCATTTTGACGATCGCTATCTACAAGCCTGGCCGAACGTGGATTATGTGGTGCCGTATATTCATGAACTGGGCTGTGGCATGGAGATGACGGGCGAGCCGATGGATTTGCTGCGCCGTACGCTGGCGGGGTATATCCGCAACCCGAACGTGGCGGGGGCGCTGGTGGTGGCGCTGGGCTGTGAACGTAACAACATTCACGGCTTCTTCGAGCAAATGGGGCTGGAAGAGGGGCCAATGTTGCGCAAAATCGTCATTCAGGATTCTGGCGGCACACGTAAAACCATTGATGAAGGCATTGAGATCATTGAATCCATGCTTCCGGCGGCAAACCTTGTGAGCCGCCAACCCGTCTCGGTTGAGCATCTGTCCGTTGGACTCCAGTGCGGCGGGTCTGACGGCTTCTCGGGGCTTTCTGCCAATCCGGCTCTGGGTGTAGCGATGGACCTGTTGGTGCGCCAGGGAGGGACGGCGATTCTGTCTGAAACCACAGAAATCTTTGGCGTCGAACATACGCTTACAGCTCGTGCGGCGACGCCGGAAGTAGGGCAAAAACTGGTAGACCGCATCAACTGGTGGCTGGAATACAACGCCGGTAAAGACTGCCAGATTAACGGCCGCGTCAGCCCCGGCAACAACGCGGGTGGCCTGGCAAACGTGCTGGAAAAATCTCTCGGAGGGGCGAAAAAAGGCGGCAATTCGCCGCTAATGGAGGTCTATGAGTACGCATGGCCGGTCACCAAACATGGACTGGTTTTTATGGACACGCCTGGTTATGATCCGGTTTCCGCCACCGGGCAGGTAGCTGGTGGGGCTAACATGATTGCCTTTACCACCGGCCGCGGCTCTTGTTTTGGCTCTCTGCCTGCACCCACGGTAAAGCTCGCCAGTAACACCCCAATGTATCAACGTATGGAAGATGATATGGATCTCAACTGTGGTGTGGTTATCGACGGTGACCGTACCTTGCAGCAAATGGGTGAAGCTATACTGGACAAAATCATCGCAGTGGCATCGGGCGAGAAAAGTAAAAGCGAGGAGCTGGGAGTAGGTGAGAACGAGTTTGTTCCCTGGCCGCTGGCTGTATTAGCCTGATCTTATCTTTCAAAAGACGAGTTTGGGAAGTAAAGCACTTGTTTTTATTTGAGCACAAGTATTAAAGCATCGGCTGACAGTTACCGCTCATTTATCCAGGTAACTGTCAGAATATATGTGAGTAGGGGAACGTCTTTCTAACGGATAATTATCTGGGAATTATTTCGCGTGGTGCCGACTCAAGGTGAAATTTAACAAACCTGGCATCATACTCAAGTTTGTAGAGAGTTGACCCGCTCCTCGTTAATTAATGCCTATTCGATAGTGATGAATTTTGAATTTTTGCTCATCGTTCATTTGTGGCGCTATAATCGCATCTCCTGGTTCAACTGAGTATTTTTCATGAATACCAATTTGTAGACATCTTGCTCAGCTCTGCCATATTCTTGCCATCCAGGTTGTGAATAGATCTGCAAGTTTTCGGACTGAGTTTACTCACTGAAAGCCCGTGATAAAGTATGTTACTCTACTGACTTCGCCCCTGATGCCTGAATGCCCATGTCCATTGTGAACGCCATGTCATTACCCCGACCAGTTTTGCTGAATAACCTGCCAGTAAATCAGCAGGTGTATCGCCATTTACGCAAGGAAATCGTCGAGTGCGTTATTCCGCCGGGTTCATTGTTATCAGAAAAAGAGACTGCCAGCCGGTTTGGGGTGTCGCGCCAGCCAGTGCGCGAGGCATTTATTAAGCTGGCCGAAAGCGGTTTGGTGGAGATTCGCCCTCAGCGCGGTACGCTGGTCAGGCGCATTTCCGTGCGTCAGGTGAATGACGGGCGTTTTATTCGCAGTGCAATTGAATGCGCCATTGCGCGGCGTGCGGCGGAAAATGTCACGCCAGAGGATCTCGCTGCGCTGGAACTACTGCTTAACCAGCAAAAGCTGGCAGCACAAAACCAAAATGCAGTGGAGTTTCTGGCGCTGGATGACCAGTTTCACCAAAAAATCGCCGAAATTGCCGGTTGCCCAATGGCCTGGGAAACCATAGAAAATATTAAAGCAGCGATGGACCGGGTACGTTTTCTGACGTTGCGTGAGGTATCACCGCCTCCGGGGCTGATTATTCAGCACTACCGTATTTTTGATGCGCTGGCGAGCGGTAACCCCGATGAAGCAGAGGCAGCAACCCGCTCTCATTTGCTATTGCTGAGAAACACGATGGTGCCGGTAGACCAGCAAAACCCCGACTGGTTTGAACACGAAGAGTAAGTGGCATTGATGAAAAAACGGCGAATCCTGAGGATCCGCCGTTGCTTATTTTAGCTGCTAAAAAACAGGTAATCAGGCGGTTAATGACGCCATATCAATCACAAAACGGTGCGCCAGGTCGCCTTTGGCTAAGCGGGCAAATGCATCGTTGATTTGGTCGATGTTGATCATTTCGCATTCCGGGTACACATCATGCTCGGCACAGAAATCCAGCACTTCCTGGGTTTCTGCGATACCACCAATCAGTGAACCGGCAACACGGCGGCGGCCAAATACCAGCGGCACCGTCATCAACTCTTCCAGCGGGCCTACCTGGCCAACAACCACTAACGTTCCGTCGATATCCAGCAGTGGGGCATAAATGCTGACATCATGCTTCACTGGTGCGGTATCAATAATCAGGTCAAATGATGCGGTGGCGGCTTCCATTGCCCCTGCATCCGAAGAAGCGAGAATGCCTTTGGCACCCAGTTCAATGGCTTCTTTTTCTTTGGCTTTGGAACGGCTGATGGCGGTGACTTCTGCACCCATGGCATGAGCCAGTTTCACTGCCATATGGCCTAAGCCACCCAGCCCGATAACACCCACGCGGCTGCCTTTGGTCACGTTCCAGGTGCGCAGAGGTGAGAATGTGGTTATCCCGGCACACAGAATTGGCGCGGCTTTGGCGAGATCCATATTTTCAGGAATACGCAGTACAAACTCTTCACGCACCACAATATGTTTTGAATAACCGCCCTGGGTAATTTCACCCGTGATGCGGTCTGGTGAGCCGTAGGTGGGCGTCATGCCGTGGCGGCAGTATTGCTCTTCACCGTGTTCACACTGGTCGCAATGCTGGCAACTGTCCACCATACAACCAACGGCGACGCGGTCACCGGCTTTATATTTGGTCACATCCGGGCCGACAGAACGCACGACACCAACAATTTCATGGCCTGGTACCAGAGGGTAAGGTTGCGGGCCCCAGTCGCCATTGACGGTATGTAAATCGGAGTGGCACACACCGCAATACAAAATCTCAATTGCGACATCGTTCTGGCGCAATTCACGACGTTCGAAGTGGTAAGGCTTGAGCGCTGAGTCCGCAGAATGGGCTGCATATCCGACAGTTTTCATAACGTTATTGATCCCATGTAGTGATGTAAGTAGGGAGGCATTCCTGTTTGGTCACTGAGCCAGGTTTTGCTTGCGGCACAGTGAAAAGAGAGGGGAAACCCCTGAAGACAGCGTGATGCAGGTAGCAATGGCTGTTCTACGACTAATAAGCATAGCTGCCCGCAACGGAATTTGTTTTAGCAATATGGGGTGTTGAGCACATGGATTTTTCCTGAAAACGTTGTTTTACAGCCAGCTGGGGCTAAGCACTCAATAATCAGCGCACCACTGCGCCGGGCAGTGGTGCGCTGCACTATGGTAATGCTTCACCGTTGTGCAATTTTTACGCTCAGGTGCTGTGTGGCGGGTAGCCCGGTCGCATTGGTGGTTAGTTACAGAATAAAAATTTTACGCACAGCGCTGCGGGGGTCCCGCGCCAGACGGACTGCGCGAAAAGCGGCTGGCTGAATATTTCTCTTTGTTTTTCCCTGGGAATTTATCCTGGCACTGGCATTGCATAGGGTTGTATATACATGGCCGGAAGACTTCCGGTATTGGCTTGTTCGTTTAACCCAAGGAAACCGCTATGCCTTTTCTCCATGCAGTTAAAAAAACGCTAATCACGCTGTGTGTTGTCGGTGGCATGTCCGCCTCTTTACAAGGCGCTTATGCAGCCGATACCGCCGCTGTCAAGATGGGCATAGAACCCTGGCTGGGCTACGGGCAGTGGCATATTGCTTCCAGCAAGGGCCTGTTCAAACAAGAAGGCCTCAGCAAAGTGGATGTAATTAACTTTGCTGAAGACAAAGATATTAATGCCGCACTCGCCAGTGGGCAGATAGATGTTGCCAATATTGCCACCCACACCGCCATGGGCATGATTTCTGCGGGTTTACCCGTGAAAATCGTGCTGATGCTCGACCAAAGTAATACCGCTGATGCCATGCTGGCTACCAAGGATGTCACAAGCCTTAAAGACCTGAAAGGCAAAGAAGTGGCATACGAAGAAGGAACAACCAGCGATATCCTGTTGCGTAGCGCGCTGGCCTCTGCCGGTCTTGCGTATTCTGATATTAAACCTGTCCCGATGCCTGCCGCTTCTGCCGGAAGCGCGATTATTGCCGGGCGTGTACCCGTTGCCGTTACTTACGAGCCGTACCTGACGGTTGCGAAAAAAGGCGACCCGAGCCTGAAAGTGCTGTTCAGTGGCGCATCTGACCCGGGTTTGATTAGTGATGTGCTGGTAGTTCGTGATGATTTCATTCAACAGCACCCGAAAGAGTTGAGTGCGCTTATCAAAACCTGGGGTGCCGCGCTGGATTATTACAATGCGCACACCACCGAAGGGCGGGCGATTATCTCGAAAGCAGTGGGTGCTTCGCCAGAAGACCTGGCAACTGCGTTTGACGGGATTAAGTACTACTCGCTGGCAGATAACAAGGCGCATCTGTCCCATGACTTCACCACCAAAACTTTCCCACATATTTTAAAAGCCGCCACATCCGCCGGGATTGTGACGCAGCCTGTTACTCCGGCGCAAACCATTGATGCCAGTTTTGTTAACGCACAATAGTGATGCCAGGAACCTGTGTTGCGCTCGTGACAGCCATTCACGGGCGCTGCATAAATTGCACTGACCGGAGGAAACATGAGTGCGATAGAACTGCAACGCACCCGCCAGCGGGGGAAAAAACGGCGCCAGCCCGGCAGGTTATTAACCATAGGTAAAGAGCCATCGCGCGGGCAGTTTCTGGGTATCGCCGCACTGGTGTTTATCCTGCTGTTGCTGGCCTGGTGGCTGGCAACTGCTTCCGGAGCTATCAAACCTATTTTTTTACCGGGGATCCCCAGTGTCTGGCATCGCTTAGTCACCCTTGCGCAAAACGGAACACTGCAAAGCGATATTGGCAGCAGTTTGTACCGCATGGCAATCGCCTTCGCAATTTCGTCTGTGATGTCCATTGTGATTGGTGTGCTGGCCGGGTGTTACGGGCTGTTCAAGGCAATTGTTGAGCCACTGGTCGATTTTATCCGCTATATGCCAGTAGTGGCTTTTGTGCCACTGACCATTCTGTGGACCGGCACTGATGACTTCCAAAAATTTCTGGTTATCTGGATTGGCACTTTTTTCCAGCAAGTGCTGATGATGATTGATGCGGTGAAGCGTGTGCCAACGGATTTTGTCGGCCTGGGGAGAACACTGGGGTTATCCGACAGAAAAATATTACTGCGCATTGTTATTCCTTCGGCCTTTCCCGCTATTTGGGATGCGTTGCGTATTAGCCTTGGCTGGGCGTGGACCTGGCTGGTACTGGCGGAACTGGTGGCGTCAACTTCCGGGCTTGGCTACCGCATTGTGGTTTCACAACGCTATTTCCAGACAGACACCATTATTGGTTACATCCTGCTACTGGGCTTTCTTGGCCTGATAACCGACCAACTTATGCGCTCAGCCGAACGGGTGCTGTTCCGCTATAACCGGAGGCGTTCCTGATGGCGACACTCAAGCTGAATAATCTGGAGAAAAGCTTTCCGGCAGGCAAAAACCGGCACCGGGTGCTGAAAGGTATAGATCTGACGCTGCATGAAAATGAGTTTGTCTCTGTAGTGGGCACTTCCGGGTGCGGCAAAAGCACCTTGCTTTCTATTGCTGCTGGTCTTGAACCCTTCGACAGCGGTGATGTGCTGGTGGATGACCAGCCTATTGAAGGGCCGGGGCTTGACCGCGGAGTGGTTTTCCAGTCTTACACATTACTGCCCTGGTTAACCGCGCGGGGCAATATTGAATTTGCCCTTAAAGCGGCGGGTGTACCGGCCCGAGATTGCCCGGCTATTGCGCAGCAGCACCTGGAGCTGGTCAAGCTGGGGCATGCGGGCGACCGCTGGCCGGGTGAACTGTCCGGGGGGATGAAGCAGCGGGTGGCGATTGCCCGTGCGCTGTCTTACCGGCCAAAAATCCTGCTGATGGATGAGCCCTTTGGCGCACTGGATGCCATGACCCGCCACCAAATGCAGCAACTTTTAATCGAAATCTGGGAAAAACACCGCCTGACAGTGATGTTTGTTACCCATGACATCGAAGAAGCTGTCTGGCTTTCTGACCGTATTGTGGTCATGGGGCAGGGGAACATTGACACCACATTCCCGGTTGACCTGCCGCGCCCGCGCAATGACGGGGTGAACCGCACAGCCCGCTTTATCGACCTTCAGCATGAAGTGCTCAGCTGTATTCAGCAGCATGCAATTAACTAATTGAACATTGAGGAACTGATAACCCATGCCTGTATCATTTCATGATCTCACCGGGGCGGATGCTCTGCCTGAAGCGCTGTTTAAGCGTACCGAATCGGACCTCTCTTTTTTCGTTGATAAAGTGAAGCCGATTATTGAAGCCGTGCGCACCGAAGGCGACCAGGCGCTGATACGCTTTGCCCGTGAATTTGATGGCGTCCAGCCTGAGACATTCTCAATCCAGGTTCAGGAAGAAGAGTTTGATGCAGCCTTTGAGCGTGTAGACCCGGAAGTTATTGAGTCTATTCGCTTCTCAGTGGAAAACGTGCGCGCGTTTCATGAAGCGCAAAAACCGGAAGAGATGTGGTGGAAAGAGATGCGCCCGGGTGCATTTGCCGGTGATCGCCATGTGCCTATTGATGCAGTGGCCTGCTATGTGCCGCGTGGCAAGGGGTCATTTCCCAGTGTGTTGATCATGACCGCCGTGCCTGCTGTAGTGGCGGGGGTTCCACTTCCAGTGGTTATTACACCTCCCGGGCCGGATGGCACCGTGGATGATGCCACGCTGGTTGCCGCGCGCCTGGTGGGTATTAAATCTGTGTATAAATGCGGTGGTGCCCAGGGTGTGGCGGCAGTGGCATATGGCACGCAAAGTGTACCGAAATGCCTGAAAATCGTTGGGCCGGGTAGCCCGTGGGTGGTGGCAGCAAAACGCCAGCTTACGCACCTGCTGGACCCCGGTGTTCCGGCAGGCCCGAGCGAAAGCCTGATTCTGGCAGATGACACAGTAAACGGTGCGCTGGCAGCACTGGATTTGTTGATAGAGTCTGAACACGGGCCAGATTCCTCTGCTTACCTGGTTACCTCCAGCCGCCGCGTGGCAGAAGAAGCTATCGCCGCATTACCCGGCTACTGGGAAAAAATTGGCGACAAACGCGCCAGGTTCTCGCAATCCGTGTTGTGCGGCGAACATGGTGGTGTGGTGCTTACCCGTGATTTCGCAACAGCGATTGATTTTGTTAACCAGTATGCCCCGGAGCACCTGGAGATCCTGGCGGCTGAGCCAATGGCTGTGATGATGAAAATTCGCAATGCCGGTGAAATTTTACTGGGTGAATATTCTCCTATCACGCTGGGTAACTTCGTGCTTGGGCCCAATGCGGTATTGCCAACCAACAGTGCGGCCAAAACAGCCGGGCCACTCTCAGTTTCAGATTATATGAAGCGGGTTTCTGTGGCTTATGTTACCAGCGAGGGTTACCAGGAGCTGGCGCCCCAAGCCAAACGTTTTGCTGAATATGAAGGTTTCCCCGGCCATGCGCTGGCGGTATCTGCATTGCGTGGCCCGTTACTCAAGGGAGGTAACAATGGCTGAGGCCACGCTGCCCCCGCTTGCCGCAGAGGCAAGGCGCCTGACCCTGGCGGGAGAGTGGCAGGCGGCCTGCGAAAAACTGCGCCAGTTAATCAGTGAAGTAACCGGCGTGCAGGCGCTGGATATCGTGATTAACCAGGACCAGTACAGCCTGAACTCCCTGAATGGCCGGGTGGCTCTGGCAGATGGCCGGTCACTGTTTTTTAAATATCACCACGAAGAAGGTGAAGACCAGACTATCACCGAATATTACCGGGCAACGTTATTGCGTAACCACGGTTTTAGCGTGGATGTGCCACTGTATGCCTGCGGTGAACCTGGCCGGCAAATTCTGTTATACAGCCTGCGTGATGACCGCAGGCTGGCTGATGTGTGTTATGAAATTGAAGCCGGGCGGGGCGATAACACGATGGCGGCAGTGGTGGCGGCGCAGCAGGAAGCCGACAACGCTATTCTGGCGCACACCTTACCGACTTTGCACAGTGGCACCACCGCTGATGTAGAAGCCGAGGCTATCCATCAACTGTTCTGGCACCGTCTGGTGTCACCGGGGAAACCCACTGGTCTTGGCGGGCGCGTGGCACAGTTCTATGTTGACCAAACTTTCCAGTTAGGTGAAGTGAGCTTAACCTGGAACCAGCTCTGCCACCTGCACTGGCGCATTAACGGCGTGAACTATGCACACAGCCTGCGCGACTTGTTTTTGGAAGCAGGGCAGGTACTGGCTCCGGCGGCGCTCGCCCACCATGGTGTGGTGGTGGCTCACGGTGATGCCCACAACGCCAACGTCTGGTATGACACAACCGGCCCGTCTCCCCGTCTGGTCAGTTTCGACCCGGCTTTTGCGGGGGCCAGCATCCCGGCTTTGCTTGCCGAAATTAAAGCGACATTTCATAACATTTTTGCTCACCCTTGCTGGCTGTATGAACCGCAGGAAGCAGCTCGCCGTTACCAGGTTGCAGTGCGGGTGGATGGCGATACGCTGGTGGTTGACCACAACTGGTCCCTGACACCACTGCGTGCGGCTTTTCTTACCAGCAAAGGCGACCACTACTGGCAACCACTGCTGGCGGCACTGCGCGCCCGGGGGAGTTTACCGGACAACTGGCAACGCATTGTGCGCCTGGGGTTGTTTTGTTGCCCAACGCTTGTGATGAACCTGCGTGGTGGCGAAAACAGCCAGCATAACCCGGTGAGCAGTGCTCTGGGGTTAGCGGTGGCAGTCATGCTGGGAAGTGGCGGAAATGACGCCTTCAGCCAGTGGCTGAACGGTCTGTTACAGGAGGCATAACATGAAAGCGGTGCGGTTACATGGCATAGGTACATTACGCGTTGAACAACCGGAATTGCCTGCCACACCTGGCGGCTGGGTGCGTATCCGGGTTATCTCTGCCGGTATTTGCGGGTCTGACTTGCACAACTTTCAGCAAGGGCGCTGGTTCGCGGGTGAACCGGTGACACCCGGGCATGAGTTGTTTGGCGTAGTTGAAGAAAACCCGGAACCGGGCTCTGTGTTAGTGCCGGGCCAGCGTGTTGTCGCCGATTCCCGTGTGTGGTGCGGTGAGTGCCCGGCTTGCCAGCGTGAAGCGTATAACCTGTGTGAGCATCTGGGGTTTGTTGGCGAAGTGTTTGATGGTGGCTTTGCACAATATGTTGTGCTGCCGCTCAAAAATGTACTGCCAGTACCCGATGACGTTCCTGACGACATCGCAGTGCTCAGTGAACCTCTGGGTGTGGCACTGCGGGTGGTTAACCAGCTTGGTGTAGCCGAAGGTGCTCATGTGCGTGTCGCCGGTGGCGGTACTATTGGCGGCCTGGCAGCACTACTGTTGCACCGGCTGAAACACTGCAGGGTCTGTTTACAGGAACCGAATGCGCAGCGTTATCAGTTGTTGTCTTCCCTGATCCCGTTTGATGAACAACAACCTTATTCCTACGCCGTTGAAGCCACCGGCAAAGAAGCCGTGCTCAGCACACTGGTGGATAACATCACTTCTGGTGGGCGTATTGCCATGGTGGGAATTTTTCATCAGACCGCTCAACTGGATGTTAATGCCCTGGTAGAGCGGGAAATAACCCTGGTTGGCTGCAGTGTCTTCCAGGATGAACAGCGCCAGGCACTGGCGTTGATGGCATCACTTGCCAGTGAATTGCGGGCGATTATGGCCCCGCCGGTGCCTCTGGACGCTGTGCCAGAGGCCTACCAGCAACTGATTGCCGGCAACAGTGCCTGGCTAAAAGCGGTGATTGTGCCATGAATGTGATGAC
Organism: Mangrovibacter sp. MFB070; assembly: GCF_000705335.1. Lineage (NCBI taxonomy): Bacteria > Pseudomonadati > Pseudomonadota > Gammaproteobacteria > Enterobacterales > Enterobacteriaceae > Mangrovibacter > Mangrovibacter sp. MFB070. The sequence continues at coordinate 71,573 of NZ_JJMI01000035.1, read as the reverse complement.
GGCGTTTTCATTAAGCGGTAAGCGCGCCCTGGTAACCGGGGGAACGCGTGGCATTGGTTTTGCGCTGGCAAAAGCACTGATGCAGGCGGGTGCCAGTGTGGTGATTACTGGCCGTGATGCAGACCGCCTGGATGCTGCGGTGTCTGCACTGCGTGAAGAAGAGGGGGCCGGGATTACCGGCTGTGTGCTTGATGTCACTGATACCAGGCAAATAGCCGGGGTGATTTCAGCCATTGGGCCAGTGGATATTCTGGTTAACAATGCTGGCACAGAGCAGGTGTGTGCATCCCTTGAGGTAGACGAAAAACTGTGGGACACCATTGTCAGTACCAACCTGAAAGGCGCGTTTTTTTGCGCGCAGGCGGCGGCAAAAAGTATGGTGTCAGCAGGGGCGGGCGGGGTGATTATCAACCTGTGTTCCCTGACCAGTTGTGTCGGTGTACCCGGTGCCGCCGCTTACGGTAGCTCAAAGTCTGGCCTGGTTGGCTTAACTCATGCACTCAGTGCTGAATGGGCCAGCAACGGCATACGGGTTAATGGCATTGGCCCCGGCTATTTTGAAACAGACCTCACCGGGGTGTTTTACCAGGACCCGGCGTGGTGTGCGGCAATGCAGGCCAAAATTCCTCTTGGCCGCTTTGGCGAGCTGGAAGACCTGGCGGGAGCCGTGGTGTTTCTGGCCTCACCGGCAGCCCGGTATATCACCGGGCAAGTTCTGTATATTGACGGCGGTTACCTCGCCGCTATTTGAGCCTTAACATGCCCGGGTGCAGTTCATCCAGGCGGGTACAGCCCAGTTGCGCCAGCGTCAGGTCAATTTCCTGAATCAGGGTGGTGAGCGTTTGTTGGACCAGCGCCTCGCCACCTGCCGCCACGGCGTATAACAAAGGGCGACCAATCAGGACGGCGTTGGCACCCAGTGCCAGCGCTTTAACCACATCAGTACCGCGGCGAAACCCACTGTCTGCGAGCAGGGTAAAATCAGGGCCGACCTGGTTGCGCACCTCACTGAGAACATCCATTGGGCTCAGCGTACTGTCGAGCTGGCGGCCACCGTGGTTGGAAAGCACAATGCCGTCGGCCCCGATTTTTTGTGCCTGCCGGGCATCCTGTGCAGTCATTATTCCTTTGATAAGCAATGGTCCCTGCCACCGGGCTCTTAACCATTCCAGTGTTGCCCAGTCGAGGGTTTTATCCATTTGGCTGGCAAAATAGCTGGCTCCACCTGCGCCTTTCTGGAGCTCCGGCGGTAAATAGGGTTGCAGGTTACCAAAGCCGGGTACGCCACCGGGCAGCAGTGTCCGTATCACCCAGCCAGGTTTCATGGCAACCCCAGCCAAAGCCCGCCAGGAAAGCTTCATTGGGCGGCGATAGTGGCGTTTATCCCTCTCCCGGTTGCCAAAGTGTACGGCATCAACAGACACCACTAATGCTTTGCAACCAGCCTGCTGTGCCCGTTTAAGTAAATCCAGTGTGATTTCTCTGTCTTTCAGTACATATAACTGAAACCAGTGGTTGTCAGGGGCTGACGGGTGAACATCTTCCAGCGCAGCCGTGGATACCGTACTTTGCATATAGCCAATGTTTGCATGGCTCGCCGCACTCGCCAGCATATGGTCGGCATGGCGGCGCAACATGCCATTATAACCGGTGGGCGCCACCATCAGGGGGGCAGAAAGATGTGTTCCCTGCAGGTTAACCGACAGGTCGCGCTGGCTGGCATTCTTTAATACCGAAGGGGTGAACATCCAGCGGTCAAAGATAGCCGTATTATGCCGCAGCGTGTATTCGTCGTCGGCTCCGCCATCAATATAGTCGAAAGCAAAGCCGGGCAGGGTTTGCCGGGCCTTCTTGCGTAAGTCATGCGCATTCAAAATCATATTATTGCCCCTGAACCACTGCGAATCTCCATTGCGCCAGTGTTGCTGCGCTGCACCTGAACACTCATGCCTGTTCCTGTATAGACAAGTGAGGCTGGCAGACATAACGCTGGCTTTATCTCACACACTTTATCGCACAGACATGCAAGGTCTGCGCCAGAAAACCAGAACCCGCAGAAGAGGCAAGCGACGGGGCAATGAAGGCGTTCATTCTTCCGGGTGCACCAGCACTGCGCAATGTATGCACTGATGGTGTGATCCAGTGTGCAAAATGGTAAGTGACCGAAATATTCACTCAGCTAAATTAAAGCAGCAAAAAATTCACTTACCACGAGATAAACATCGGCTATTTAGGATTGATATGCGTAAAACGTACCGCTACAGGGCCGATAATAGTAGTAATCCAGTAACCGGCGTGAGTGGAACAGAAGGAGCAGGTATGAGTAACATAAAACCCATTTCAGATATTCTGCAATACGGGCGCTCATTGCTGGAAGAACCGCACAGCCGTACAGACCGCTGGTTGTCGGCTTATGCTGACAACCAAAATGATACGGGTAGCGCTTCTGTGTCGCTGTCTGATTCCGGGCGTTATCAGAGCTTCCTGGCAATGATTCAGGATAACCGGGTAATCAGCGAAAAGGGCTATAACCTGCAAAATATCGCGGTACTGGTTAAAGCATTTGAAAATACCCGCAACCTGCGGCCAGAGTTTCTTAACGACATTCCCGATACAGAAGATGAAGCACGTCTGGCGCTGTCTGGTGGGTGCGTGGTGTATATCAAAGCACTGTTACGTGGCAAACAAGGGCTTAATCCCTTTGCCGGTTTGAGCCGCCTGGCGCTTTCATTAATTGCCTGGAATACTTCAGGCGCGTTGACTTCTGCCGAACGCGTTGCGGCGTATCTGGAAATGAACCAGTGCGACCAGCGCTATGAAACCGCTGTGTTTTATGCCACCGAAGTGCAGGTGAACGACATGCCTGACATGTTGCCTGCGGTGGAACTGGGTACCCAAATCACGTTGATTGCAGGCATGTGCGAGGCCGAAAAACAGGATAAGGGCATGACCCCGGAGCAGATTCATACCCTGCAATCCCATTTCAAAATTTGGCAACAGGATAATGGCAGCGGATATCAGCCACTGCATTACGCCAACCTGGTGAAAAGTGACAGTGCAGATTTACTGGTGGCTCACACCGGCTGGAATGGTGAATTTCACTGGAAAGTTGATTCGTCTCAACGCCTTTTTGATGCCCAAAAAAGTGGTCATCAGGCAGCGCCGGTCACCCGCATGGTGTATTTGGGGAGTTAAAACTGCTGGCGGCAAGCGTGTTGCCGCCGGGGGGCTGTATGGCGAAGGTGGCCTGATGCCACCTTCGCGCACAGTGTTTTGCGGTTTATGCAATCAGCCCGGGGATATCAACTTCCGGGTTAACGTCCAGGTCGTAGTCCACACCTTCAATGCCAAAACCAAACAGGCGCAGAAACTCTTGCTGGTAACCTGCGAAATCCGCTACGTCGTCCAGATTCTGGGTAGTGACGGTATTCCAGTGCTGAGAAACATAACTCTGCACTTCAGTGGCAAGCTCTGGGTAGTCTGCGCGTAAACGGCCTTCACCATCGGTAATTGGCGTACTGCTGTACAGTGAGTCGTGCAGCAAACCAGCTATTTGCTCAATGCAGCCTTCGTGTGAACCCTGTTCTTTCATGACTTTAAACAGCAGGGACAAATACAGTGGCATCACCGGAATTGCTGAGCTGGACTGGGTTACCACGGCTTTAAGTACGGAAACATAAGCTTCACCACCGGTTGCTTTCATTGATTCACGAATAGCCAGGACTTTTTTATCCAGGTCTTTTTTCGCGGCACCAATTGAGCCATTCCAGTAAATCTGGTGAGTAACTTCCGGGCCAAGGTAAGTAAAGGCAGTGGTTTTGGCATTATCTGCCAGCACGCCTGCTTCACTGAGCGCGTCAATCCACATTTGCCAGTCTTCACCACCCATTACCGCGATGGTGTTGTCAATTTCTTCATCTGTGGCAGCAGTCAGGCTGAACTGGGTAACTTCTTTTTTATCAGTATCAATGCCCGGCAGGGTGATATCGGCACCCTGAGGTTTCAATACGGAGGTGTAAACTTCACCGGTTTTCGGGTGGGTGCGGCGTGGTGCTGCGAGGCTGTAGATAACTAAATCAACCTGACCGAGGTCGTTTTTAATGGTTTCAATGGTCTGAGCTTTGATTTCGTCGGAGAACGCATCGCCATTAATGGTGCGGGCATACAAGCCTTGCTCATGGGCATATTTTTCAAATGCCGCGGTGTTATACCAGCCAGCAGTACCGGTTTTTTTGGCGCTGCCCGGGCGTTCAAAAACTACCCCTAATGTGGCGGCATCGCTGCCAAATGCCGTTGAAATACGAGCTGCCAGGCCGTAACCCGTAGAAGCACCAATGACCAGAACTTTTTTCGGCCCATTTGCCACTTTGCCGCGAGCGGTAACGTAATCAATTTGTTGCTTAACGTTGGCATCACAACCGGTTGGGTGGGCAGTAATACAGATAAAACCTCTGATACGTGGTTGGACGATCATGGTTGCTTTCCTCTGATGTAGATGTATAACCCGGTAGTTATCCGGTTAATCAAGGGTGGATCAGGCCACTTCTCACACTGTTTTTGCAACTGGTGGCATGCTAACCACCGGGGCAAAAGACAGCACAACGACTGCGGAAATCGTGGTGTCACGCATTAACGGTGACCCGATTTTTTCCGGGTACGTCAGAGAATACATATTGTGGCTCACTGTAAAAAAGTTAATGACCAGGCTGGCAGCGCCCCGTGGGCTCTTCGCTGCCAGCGTAAAATCACTTGCGCTTTGGACATGGACTGGCTGGTATACCCGTGCCGTTTTGCCTGGTGTGGCCGGTGCCATGTCGGTTCCGTTTCCTGTATCACAGGAGGCCGGGCGGGAAAAGATCCTATATTACCGATCGGTACAATACAATCATTCTGTTTCCGGACTGTAAGCCTGTGCTATTAAGTCTGGCAGCTTGCTCTGTTAATCCGCTGTGTTAAAAAGAGCAGACAGTACGGATTGACCTGCGTGTACCAGTTCAGAACAGGAGAACAATAATGAAGATAAAGCGGGCACAGGTGTCAGATGCCCAGGAATGCTGGAACATTCGTAACCAGGCGATTCGCCATGGGTGCAGGCACAGCTATACACCGGATGTGATTACAGCATGGACACCGGATACGGCTCCGGCAGGGCAGAGCGAAGTCATTGCGGCGTTTCCTTTCTTTGTGGCGAAAAATGGTAGTGGCAGGTTGGTGGCAACCGGCTTTTTAGACCTTGACGCACAGACGGTTGAAGCGGTTTTTACTTTACCTGAGTACACAGGCCTGGGCGCTGCCAGCCTGATTCTGGACGCCGTTAAAGCAGAGGCCCGCCAGCGGGGCATGGCAGTGCTCAGGTTGTCATCAACCCCGAATGCGCAGTCATTCTATGAAAAGCACGGGTTTGAAAGCCAGGGCGTGCGCACCTTCTATTCATCACTTGCACAACAAGATTTGTGCTGTATTGAAATGATTTTGGCATTATAACTGCCGGGATTAATATACGCGAAGTACCCTGTTTATCATTATTGGTGCTTTGCGTTTTTTCTGCAGTGAATAAAGTTTTTTGTTATTTTGTGCGAATGGTATGCTGTGATGGTTTATTGGTGTAATTAAATTTCTCTGAATGGGGGGTAATTCTGGTTAGCGTGAAATATAACCGAGTGTAAATTATTTTCTGGCAGAGAATTGATTTCACACATGTGGGAAAATGGCGAAAGACGTGGCAGTAACTTTCGCCATTAATTGGGTTTTGTTTAGGTTCTGTTTATATTGCAGGGTAAGGATCAGAACTTATAACCGACACCCAGGTTCCAGGTGCCCACCTGTACATGGCCTGCTGAACCATATTCATACCCGGCATCCAGAACGATATTTTGGTACGGGTTGAACTGCAAACCTGCGCCATAAACCAGCATTGATGTGTCGTGGTCCTGGTTTACACCGTTACGGCTGAACTTGTCTTTAGCATAGCCGTAGCCGATATCAGTATATACGCTGGCCCAGTCGGTAATGCGGTAAGTTGGGCCGGCTTTCACAGAGAAATAGTGGTGGTCGCCATCGCCGGAATCACTGTAGTTATTACCGGTATAGGTCATGCCACCCATCACGCCCCAGTCATCATTCAGTTCATAACGGTACTGCAACTGAACACCGTTCGCATCGCTACCGTGGGTATGGTTAAAGTGGCTCTGGGCATAACTGATAGTTGCACTACTGTCGCCTGCAGCGGCATTCGCCACACCAATGGTGGAAGTTAAACCGGCAAGTGACAAAGCAGAATAAAGAATAATTTTTTTCATAGTGGATATCCTTATTTAAGACATGAGCGCATTTGCTTCACGTCTAATATGCTAGCACCAGAGAATGATGGTTTTTTCTCATTTTGTGAGGTTTGCAAAATAATAACCTGGTTGTTTTATATGATTTTATTGTGTTTCGAAAGGTAACTGTGATTCAGACGGCGGGATTATATTTAAAGCTGTATAATAAAGTCGCAGTAGTACTGGTTTTAGCCAGGTTAGTGATGTAATTATTTACATCAGTATTACCAGGGAAATATTCACTACTGAAATGAGCGGGGTTACTTAATTACATACTGGCAATTCATTTTTTCCCTGGTGGCTGCCATCGCTAATCGTTGACGTTGCTCGCTGCAAGCTCTCCGTTACTCCCCAACAGGCCGTATACCGCTGTTCTCCTGTATTAAAAGGGGGCATTACCCTGAGTGGTAAACACCTCTGAACCCTGCCTGAAAGCATGAGTTACCGGCTCACAAACAGTAATTAGCAAAGATTGCGCCAGGTGCTGCCGTTGCCAGGTGAGTGTTTTTAGTCTTTTATCCTGCTAAATGGTTTTTTTAAATGATGAGCAACTGCCAGTGTACGGTAATAAATGTGTCATTAAGATGAATCTTACCTAAGGGGCGTTTTTAGCAGAATGTGCGAAATTTCACTTAGTGATAATGATATTGAAATTAGTAATCATTCGCATTAATTTGCATATCTCTTTTACACACAGGGATATCTTCAACACCATGAACAAGCATATCTATAAAATTTCGCTGCTCAGTTCGCTCATTGCAGGCAGCCTTGCCATTCATGCTGCTCATGCTGAGGAGGTTGATACACAAACCAGCCAGCAGCAACTCAAACCCGTGGTGAAAAGCCCGGATAACAAGCCGGTTACTGATAATAAAAAGAACAGTGACGATACCATGGTGGTAACGGCAAGAGAGCAAACGCTCCAGGCGCCGGGTGTGTCAATTATTGACAGCGAAGCAATTAAAAAGCACCCCATTCAGCGTGATGTATCAGAAATTATCCGCACCATGCCCGGGGTGAACCTGACCGGTAACTCCAGCAGCGGGCAGCGCGGCAATAACCGGCAGATAGATATCCGTGGGATGGGGCCGGAAAATACACTGATTTTGGTGGATGGCATGCCTGTAACCAGCCGTAACTCCGTGCGCTACGGCTGGCGTGGTGAGCGTGATACCCGGGGGGACAGCAACTGGGTTCCGCCAGAAATGATCGACCACATTGAAGTTATTCGCGGCCCGGCGGCGGCAATTTACGGCAATGGTGCAATGGGCGGTGTGGTAAACATTGTCACCAAACGGGCGGCCAATGAATGGCACGGCAGTTTTAACACTTACTACAACGTTCCGGAGCATAAGTCTGAAGGGGCGACAAAGCGTTACAATATGAACCTGAGTGGTGCGCTGGCCGATAACCTGACTATGCGCCTGTATGGTAACTGGAGTAAAACCCAGGCCGATGCTCAGGATATCAATGAAGGCCACCAGGCTGAGCGTACCGGTAAATATGCCGGGCAGTATCCGGCAGGGCGTGAAGGGGTAATTAATAAGAATATCAATGCCGCATTGCGTTGGGAATTTATGCCCATGCAGGCACTGGAGCTTGATGCCGGGTACAGCCGCCAGGGCAACCTGTACGCGGGCGATACTCAAAACACTAACAGTAGTAAAGTGACCAAAGCCTGGTATGGCAAAGAGACCAATATACTTTACCGCCAGACCGTAGCGCTGAAATACACAGGCGCCTGGGACAACGGTGTTACCACCAATAACTACATACAGCTCGAAAAAACACGCAACACCCGGTTAAAAGAAGGCCTGTCTGGCGGTGTGGAAGGGATGTTCACCACCACGGGTACCGGTTTTTCCACCATCACGCTGAATGACACAAACCTGCATTCTGATATTAATATCCCGTTCGACTTGTGGGTAAATCAGACCGTCACGTTCGGTGCGGAAATGAACCACCAGTCGATGAAAGACCCGACATCCAACTCGCTGACAACCAGCTCAACAGTGAGCGGTGTTTCAGACTCAAACCGTAGCCAGTACAGCTCGGCGGACATCTATGGCGTTTATACCGAAGACAATATCGACCTGACAGACTCCACCCGCTTAACCCCTGGTTTGCGCTTCAACTACCAGAGTATTACCGGGAGTAACTTCAGCCCGGCGCTGAACCTGTCTCAGGAACTGGGTAGTGATTTCACGCTGAAAATGGGTATTGCCCGTGCATGGAAAGCACCTAACCTGTACCAAACCAACCCCAACTACCTGCTCTACAGCAGTGGCAACGGGTGTTATGCCAGTTCAGGCAGTTGCTACCTGCAGGGCAACAAAGACCTTAAAGCGGAAACCAGCGTAAACAAAGAGATTGGCATTGAATATCACCACGATGAGGTGCAGGCCGGTTTAACCTGGTATCGCAATGATTACCGCAACAAAATTGAAGCGGGTTATTCGGCGGAGTATTCCAACGGCACCTCGGATGTCTATAAATGGGAGAACGTCCCTAAAGCGGTTGTCCAGGGGCTGGAAGGGACATTTAACTTCCCAATCAGTGATTCTGTGAAGATGAAAAACAACTTCACTTATATTATTGAAAATAAGAACAAAACAACCAGTGATTACCTGACTATTATTCCGAAGTACACCATCAACTCAACGGTTGACTGGCAGGCGACGAATGATTTGTCGGTCCAGGGCACAATGACCTGGTATGGCAAGCAAAAACCGAAAAAATACAACGACAAAGGGGAAGCGACTTCGGGGAGTGAAACCTGGGCTGTTTCGCCTTACGCGTTGTTTGGGATGAGTGCTACCTATAACATCAACAAATATATCGACATCACTGGCGGGATTGATAATTTGCTTGATAAACGCCACTTCCGTGAAGGGAACTCAACCACCTCAGGCAGTGGCACCACTTATGCCTACGGTGCGGGTGCACGGACTTATAATGAGTCTGGCCGTACCTACTATATGGAATTAGGCATGCATTTCTGACAGGGAATTTCCAACGGTAAGTAACCTGCCTTCCCCTGGTGTTGTGCGCTGGCACCGGGAGGCAGGTTGCTGCAAATAACGGGTAAGACGGGTAATAACGTTTTTTGACTGCGGAAAGTCTTAATTTGGCAGGCCTGTCAGAATTATCTTGAGAAATAATAATCACAATGATAATAATTATCATTAACATATAAAATATAATGAGCGGGAAATAATTAACCGGCGGCACGACATTTTGGCACGGCATTTTAGTAGTGCAAATCCGTGCGCGTTGTGGGCTTTCTCCTGGAGACCCCCACAGAACATAACCCGTTTACCTTACTTTCAGGATGGCAGTTTTCGGTATTAAGCAGAGTAAATGCTTATGCCGTTTAGCGAGGAACAGAACGCTTACTGAGCGTTGGCAAAGTTGGGCAATGGACAGCCCTGCAGGCAGCACAACGGCATTATTGATTCACAAATTAATGCCGGGAATAACTGCCTGCACCGGAATGAAAAAGACGTGGCGTTAACACTGGCCCGGAAGCGGTAAACAGACCGCCCGGATGCTGTTTTGCGCCCAATTTTCAGCTTCAGTTCGTCAAGCGGAGAGGGATTTTCTCATGCGTATTCTTTTTGTTGGGCCACCACTGTATGGCTTGTTATACCCCGTATTTTCACTCGCTCAGGCATTTCGCGTTAATGGCCATGAAGTACTGGTTGCCAGTAACGGAAAATTCGCGCAAAAAGCTGCAGAAGCAGGGCTTGTTGCATTCGATGCCGCGCCGGGTTTTGATTCAGAAGCAGATTACCGGCGGCGGGAAGACCTGCGTAAGAAAAATAACGTTGGTACTAAAATGGGCAATTTCTCTTTCTTCAGTGAAGAGATGGCCGACAGCCTGGTGGAATTTACCCGCCACTGGCAGCCTGATTTAATTGTCTACCCGCCTTTAGGCGTTATCGGGCCGATGCTGGCGGCGAAATTTGGTATCCCGGTGGTCATGCAAACTGTCGGGTTTGCCCACAAACCCTGGCATATCAAAGGGGTGACGCGTTCGCTGTCTGATGCCTATGCACGCCATGGTGTAAGCGCACCACCAAGGGATTTAGCCTGGATTGATGTCACTCCACCCAGCATGAGTATTCTGGAAAACGACGGTGAGCCCGTTATTCCCATGCAATATGTTCCCTATAACGGCGGCGCAGTATGGGAAAAATGGTGGGAGCGCACACCGGGGCGCAAAAGATTGCTGGTAAGCCTTGGGACAGTGAAACCCATGGTCGACGGGCTGGATTTGATTTCCTGGGTTATGGATTCTGCCGATGAAGTGGATGCGGAGATAATCCTGCATTTGTCAGCCAATGCCCGGGCTGAATTACGCCACTTACCCCCCAATGTACGCCTTGTCGACTGGATCCCGATGGGGTTGTTCCTCAATGGCGCTGATGGGTTTATTCACCATGGCGGCGCCGGAAATACTTTGACGGCGTTGCATGCCGGTATACCACAAATTGTCTTTGGTCAGGGTGCAGACCGCCCGGTCAACGCCAAAGCAGTGGTTGAGCGTGGCTGCGGCATTATTCCTGATGACCGTGGGCTCTCCAGCGACCTTATCAATAGTTTCCTGGCCGACAGTGCCTTGCAGGAAGCTTCATGGCAGGTTGCCCGTGAAATGGCTGCACAACCAACACCGACAGACGTGGCAAACCGCCTGGTTGCCCAATTACAGCACGCCTGACTGCGGCGTGTAACAGGCAATACGGCACACAGTTTTGCGCCAAAACTCACTGTCACTACGTGCAGGCAGTTAACTGCACGTAGCTATTATTCAGACCGATGAAGGAGGCTTGATGCCCACCGCTCAAACCCCAAAACCCGCTGGTTCGTGGCTGGTTCGTCTTGCCAGCGTGTGCTGGGAGCGTAAGACGTTAAGCGTGATTGTTGTGCTGGCTTCGGTCACAACAATCATTTTTGCTGCACTGACACCGTTATTGACGCGCCAGGCGGTAAATGACGCGCTGGCAGGTAACACCACTCATCTGCCCATGCTGGCCTGTGGTCTGCTGCTGATCGCCCTGTTTGATTTTATGGGTAACTATGTGCGGCGCGGTTATGCCGGAGAACTCTCACTGTGGGTTCAGCATACGTTGCGGGGCAGGGCATTCGACAGCATCCAGAATCTGGACGGAGCAGGCCTTGACGCGTTACGTACCGGCCAGGTCATTTCACGCACCAACAGTGATTTACAACAGGTGCATATGTTGTTGCAGATGTGCCCGGTGCCACTGGCAGTGCTGACCTACTATATTGCCGGCATGGTAGTTATGCTGTGGATGTCTCCGGAGATGACACTGATTGTTGTCGCTGTTCTTGCCTGCCTGGCGGTGACGGCATTGCGGGCGCGGCGCAGGGTATTTGCCCAGACCGGGCTGGCATCAGACCAGCTCGCAAGCCTTACCGAGCATATTCGCGAAGTGCTGGCGCAGATAGCCATGGTTAAGTCATCGGTAGCTGAATTACGTGAAATGCGCTGGCTGGACAGCCAGTCTCGCCAGATTGTCCGCGCCCGTATTGGGGCCGCTATCAGCCAGGCTATGCCGGGAGCAACCATGCTGGCATTGCCGGTACTGGGGCAACTGGTGTTGCTGGCTTATGGTGGCTGGGCGGTAACGACCGGCAGGACAGACCTGGGGACATTTGTAGCTTTTGCCAGTTTCCTGGCCATGCTGACCGGGCCAACCCGGGTACTGGCTTCATTTTTAGTGATAGCCCAGCGAACCCAGGCTTCGGCTGAACGCGTGTTTTCCCTGATTGATACCCGCCCACAAATGCAGGATGGCACACAGCCTGTGGCAGGCAAATTACTGGGCATGGAACTGGACAACGTTGAGTTTGCTTACCAGCAAGGAAAGCCGGTATTACAGGGTGTCTCCTTTTCCATTCAGGCTGGTGAGACCGTTGCCGTAGTTGGGGCATCGGGTTCGGGGAAATCCACATTGCTGATGTTACTGGCCAGGTTCTACGACCCTTCTGCCGGGGCGTTATGGTTAACTACCGGGCAAGGGAGGCAGAACATTGCCGACATCCGGCTTGAAGCATTGCGCCGCCAGGTGGGGGTGGTTTTCGAAGAGACTTTCCTGTTTGCAGGAACCGTGGCAGAGAATATTGCTTATGGTCACCCGGATGCCACAGAAGAGGATATTCACCAGGCCGCCCGTGCTGCCGGGGCGCTGGGCTTTATTACCGCGCTGCCCCAGGGCTTTGCAACCCGGCTGGCGGAGCGGGCGAGCAATTTGTCTGGCGGGCAGCGCCAGCGTATTGCCCTGGCGCGTGCTTTACTAACGGCACCCGAGTTACTGATTCTGGACGACTCAACATCTGCAGTCGATGCCGGTACTGAAGCAGAAATTAACACGGCGCTTGGCCGCTATGCTGACCAGGACCACATGCTGTTGGTTATTGCCCGGCGGCGCTCCACTCTGCATCTTGCCAGTAAAATCGTGGTACTGGATGGCGGGCAGGTTGTGGATGTCGGGACTCAGGCAGAGCTGGAAGCGCGTTGCCCGGCGTTTGGTCAGTTGATGTCCGGAAACGGTGAGTTTCTGCAGGCACCGGCGGGCAGTGAACTCTGGCCACAGGGAAACGTTCTGTCGCGTGATGACGAGGTAAAGCGGCAGCATGAAAGTAGTGTGAAAGCAGGTGGTTTCCGTGACCGCATGTGCCGTGTCCCCGAACAGGCTGTCCAGCTGGCAATGGGCGGGCATGGCAAGCGGGTGTCGGCGTTGTTACCGCCGGTTGCCTGGATGTTTATCACCGCGGCGTTATTAATTGCGCTCGATTCCGCAGCCGGGGTGGGGGTATTAGTGTTGTTGCAGCGGGGGATAGACCAGGGCGTTGTCGCGGGGAATATGGCGGTTATTGGCGAATGTGCGGCGCTGGCTGTGGCGTTAGTTGCTATAAGCTGGTGTTGCTACTCCCTGCAGACCATTATTTCCACGCGTGCGGCAGAGTCTGTGCAGCATACTGTTCGGTTGCGCAGTTTTGGGCAGTTATTGCGCCTGAAATTGCCTTACCACGAAGCCAATGCAGATTCGCGCCTGACGCGGATGACTGTAGATGTCGATTCCCTGGCGCGTTTTTTACAAAACGGCCTGGCCAGTACCGCTACCAGTCTGATAACCATGGCGGCGATTGCCGTAGCCATGTTCTGGCTGGATCCTGTACTGGCGTTGGTGGCATTCGCTGGAATACCTGTGGTTCTACTGGCAACCTGGGTATACCGCCGCCTGAGCTCTCCGGCTTACGCGCAGGCGCGCCTGGAAATTGGTAAGGTAAACAGCACGCTACAGGAGAAAGTCTCCGGGTTACGTGTAGTGCAGTCCCACGGGCAACAGCGTGCCGAAGCCGCAAAATTGCGTACGCTGTCAGACCGTTTTCGGGCGACCAGAGTGCGCGCGCAAAAATACCTTGCGGTCTATTTCCCCTTGTTAACTTTCTGCACCGAGGCTGCTTATGCTGCTGTATTGCTGGTTGGTGCATCCCGGGTGGCAGAAGGAGAGATGACTGCAGGTGTACTGGCTGCATTCTTTTTACTCCTGGGGCAGTTTTATGGGCCGGTGCAGCAACTCTCCGGTATTGTTGATGCCTGGCAGCAGGCTTCGGCCAGCAGTCAGCACATTAATACCTTGCTGGCGACACCGGGTGCTGAAGATATTCAGCCAGCCCCTGAACATGTTGCTTTTTCCCGCTACGGTGAACTGGCGCTGGACAATGTATCGTTCCAGTATCCCGGCAGTTCACAACCCGCTCTTGACCAGTTTTCCCTTTCCATTCCTGCCGGGTCTGTCGTGGCGATTGTCGGGAGAAGCGGCGCGGGGAAATCCACCCTTATCAAGTTGATCGCCGGGCTGTACCAACCTTCGGGCGGGCAGATTCGCCTTGATGGCCGCAATATTGATTCACTGGCGCTGGCAGATTACCGTGCACAGGTTGGCCTGGTGGAACAGGATGTCGCTTTGTTCAGTGGGGATATCGCACAGAATATTCGCTATTCCAGCCCGCAGCGCACTGATGCTGACGTTGAGCGTGTGGCACAAGAGGTTGGGTTACTGGATACCATAAGCCGCCTGCCGCAAGGTTTCCACACACCAGTAAACAACGGTGGCGCTGATTTATCCGCCGGGCAACGCCAGTTAATCGCGCTGGCGCGGGTTCACCTGGCTAACGCGAAAGTGGTTCTGCTTGATGAAGCCACCTCCCGGCTTGACCGTATAGCAGAAGACAGGCTGATGGACTCACTGGCTCAGCGAGCCCGCAACCGGGGTGGCATTGCGCTGGTAGTGGCGCACCGCCTGACAACCGCCCGCCGCTGTGATGCCATTGCAGTCGTGGACCAGGGCCGGGTTGTGCAGTTTGGTACCCATGAAGAACTGGCCGCAGCGCCTGGGCTGTATGCCAGCCTGTGGCAAGACAGCACGGCAACCCGCACACCGGTTAACGAACCCGTTCCGGGCGCAGTAAAAGCCTGAATAGCGGGTAAGAAAGCGAGGTTTGGTAATGAGTCAGCCAGTACTGGCGAAACGACAAGGAGAGAAAGAATGAACCCGGTTCAGACTGGTGAGCAAAAGGAACAACACGGTGAAGCGAGGGCGCTCACACGGCAAGTACTGGCACAACTGGCAGGCAGGAGCATTGCCGATGTTGACCAATTCTGGCGGGATGTCGCGGCCCTGGTAACTCCACTGGTTTCACCTGGCGGGAATGGGGCGACACGGGCGGTCACCTTTTTGTGGCGATCATGTGAACCACTCTATGGTGTTTACCTGCGCCTGAACCGGGTGACGGATAAAGACCAGGTGGCTCGCGGTATGTTGCAAAACCTCCCGGGGACAGATATCTGGTTTTTAACACTACAGTTGCCTGCCACCTACTGTGGTTCGTATACCTTTACGGAGATCCCACCGGGTGTGGCTGAACAACAACTGGCGCTGGTTGGTGGAAGAAACACGCCTTTTGTCAGCCAGCTGGACGCCTTCAACACCGCGTTGGGGATCCGGTTGCATGGCGGTGGTGAATCTGTGCTTAGTTTGGATAAAGCTGACGCGCAGAGTGAGTGGCGCGACCGTTCTGCCGCGCCTGCCGGAATAACCCATACCCGTTATTCGGTTGTGGCCGGGCGTGAACGCCGCCTGCGCCTCTATTTGCCAGATGTACCGCGCTCAGTTCCACTTGGTTTGCTGGTGCTGCCCGATGCGGAATCCTGGTTTGATAACGTCGGTGTGTTACAGGCGCTTGATGTGGCGCTGAGCCGCGGCCGCATCGCACCGTTTGCTGTGCTGGGCGTGGATAACCTAAGCCTGGATGACCGCACTGCTATTTTGGGTGGGGAAACTGCACTGATAGACAGTCTTGCTCAACGGATTATTCCCGGAGTGTTGGGTGAATATGCAGACCGGGCGTGGGCCGGAAGGGAGCGAACGGTTTTGTCGGGGCAGAGCCTTGGCGGTGTGACGGCACTAATGGCCGCACTGGTCGCAGCGGATACATTCGGCGCAGTATTCAGCCACTCGCCTTCTATGTGGTGGACGCCGGATGGCAGCCGCCGCCCATTTATGTTCAGTGAAAACGATACATCCTGGGTCAGCGAACAGGTAATGGCAGCGCCGCCAGCCAGGGTGAAACTGCGTTTATGTGTCGGTAGCCTGGAAGGTGCCACAGTTCCCCATGTTGAAGACCTTCACCACCGGTTGCTTGGTGCTGGCGCAGACAGCACGCTTGCGGTGTATACCGGAGGGCATGACTTTGCATGGTGGCGAGTAGCTTTAATTGACGGGCTGGCAGCGTTATCACCGCAGCATGGGTAGGCTTTCAGAGGCGCTGCCACTTGTTTCTGGCTGGCAGGTGTGTTCCACGCAGCCAGAAGCGAGGTGCCTCCGGCCAAATCGGAGAATGGCTATGCAACTTACAAATGTTCAGGTTAAACAGAGTGGTGGAACCCCGGAGCGGGCAAACACAGAGCTGGCTGCATTACTTATGGCTGCCACACTTTTAGAGTACACATTGCTGATGTTCTGACGCTCATACACTGAGGCGACCTGCATACCCCGCCCGGCAGGGTGTGCAGGTGAAAAGCGCAGATGGCTATTTGCGGTTATTACGCAGGAAGTCATCCATAAAATTGACCAGTTTTTCTGCGGCAGGGACAGACAGCGCGTTATAAATCGAGGCACGAATCCCACCAATAGCCCGGTGACCATTCAGGCCGGAAAACCCGGCTTCGTGGCTTTCAGCAAGGAATTTTTTATCCAGCTCTGCATCTGGTAGTTTAAACGCAACGTTCATTTGTGAGCGGTCTTCTACCCGGCTCCAGCCATTGTAAAAGCCTTCGCTGTTATCCAGCATGGCATAAAGCAGTTCTGCTTTATGGCGGTTAATTTGCGCCATGTTCTCCAGACCACCCACATCATTAAGCAACCAGCGGGTAACCAGCAACACCACATAAATAGCGAATACTGGCGGCGTGTTGAGGTTTGAATGTGATTCAACCTGGCGGCGGTAATTGAGGAACGAAGGCAGTTCGTCTGACGAAGCCTTAACTACGCTGTCGTGTACCAGCACAATGGTGACACCTGCCGGGCCAATGTTTTTCTGCGCGTGTGCGTAAATGACGGAGAATTTATTGGCATCGCAAGGTTTGGACAGAAAATCAGACGACATATCACATACCCGTGGTACGTCATCGCGCCCGATAACGCGCTGGAATTGCAAACCTTCTACTGTTTCATTGGAAACATAGTGCAGATACGGCGCTTCTGGTGAGAAGTCGAGTTCGCCTTCTTCAGGCAGGCGGTTAAACCCGCAAGAAGCACCACTCCACAACACTTTTACCGGGCCTTCGCGGCGGGCTTCTGCCACGACTTTACTGCTCCAGTAGCCGGTATCCAGGTATTCAGCCGCATTTTTCTGCCCGCGCAACAAAGTCATAGGCACCATTGAAAATTGCTGGGTTGCACCACCTTGCAGGAACAGAATATGGAAGTCTTTCGATAAGCCAAGCAGGGTGCGGATATTGTTTTCTGTTTCTTCAACAATACCGGCAAACCAGTCTGACCGGTGGCTGATACCCAGAATAGACAGGCCAACACCCGGGACTTCTTTAATGGCGGCTTCAACCTGAGCAAGAACGGTTTCCGGTAAAGCGCCCGGGCCACCTGAGAAATTTAATGCGTTACGTGAAATCATCTTTTTCTTATCCTTTTAACCCATTTTCTGCCGGGTTTTGGTGTGCAAAGGCACGGGATAGCAACAAATTACGGCAGGCGGTTTTAACTTTGTTCATGTGGATTTGTTTGTGCGGGAACATCTCTTCTGAATCCATAGCGTGGACCACCATGGCCGGGTCTATCTCAAATACCAGCAGGTCGCCTTCCCGGGTTTCACCGCAGTCAATGCCCAAATAATCGAGCTGAGTTGTTTCGTAGATAGCTTGCAGAGCCTGTTGGTGGCGGGCGGCAAACTGTTCAAATTCATTGAAAAACCGGGCTTCTTCGGCACGCTTCCAGGCATCCTGATACATAGATGCATTGACGTAGTGGATCATCCAGTTGGTTGAAATAGCCATATGGCAGCCATAAGCCACGCCATCAATAAGGGAGAGGCGGTATTTGCGGAACTGCCCGTCTTCGTTGCTGTAATCAATAAACCGCGACAGAAAATAGGTCCCGGCCTGGACACGTTCCAGGTAGCTGGCCAGTTCTTCCCGGTTAGTGATTTTCTCCAGCCCGTGTCCACCATGGGAACCCGCCGGGCGCAGGATAACCGGGAAATCACAAACCGGTAAGGCGGTGTGTTCGCTGACTACGGCAGACAGCGCTTCACGGGAAACCGGGTGGGCCTGAGCAATCGTTAACCCTGGCTTGTTTTGCAGTAAGGTACTGGCCGCAAGGCGCTCGGAGTTTTGCACATGCTTCGGAGTATTAATAACCGGCACTGGCCACTGGCTGGTGATTTTTTCCAGTTCTTGCAGCAGAAACTGATTTTCTGTGGTGGCACTGATACCAACCATCAGGAGGTCATGCTCGGGTATTGGAGCCTCGAAGGGAGCCTCTGGGGTGATGAAGTAATAAATCAACTCGATATCACTGTTTTCCAGCAGGCAATCGAGAGGTACGTTCACAGACAGCACACCAGGGAGCATCAGCATCAGCAGGCGCAGTTTTGCAGGTTGTTGTTTTGCAGGATATGTGTACACCTGTTGCATCGCCAGCGCCTGGCGCTGAGTTTCCAGACCCGTTTCTGTGTCATCAAGGCACTGCAGGACTGTTGCCAGGTTCATCCACAGTATCGCGTTGTCCGGATTTTGCTGTACCTGCACAATGAGTTCCTGTGCGAACTGTAAAAACTCCTCACCCGCAATACTCATGCGCAAAAAAGGCGCCATACCCAGAAACACTGTTGGGTTGAGTGTTGGTGCTATTGCCTGCCCGGGGTGGAGGCCAGAAGGTGTTTGCAATGACTTGTCCTCTCAGTGCATTGATTTCACTGTTTATGATAACGGTGAGCTCAGCGTACCAATCGGTGGAAAATCGCTACATTCGCGTGCGACCAATTTTGATTAGGCGCATGGTTACCAGGGGAAAGGGGATGTTGTGGGCGGTATAGCGGTCAAAAGCACCTGCCAGCTACCCGGAAGTCGCCAATGTAGTTAATAACGGTTCTCTTCTGCGTTGTTGTCTACCTGAGCTAGTTTTGCCGTATGGGTTTGATTTGTTCAGGTGGATTTTTGTCACTTCGAGTGAATTAGCGTCGGGAAGCAAAAGTATGGCTCAAATAGGGCCCTGAAGTGCCATAAATGACACTTCAGGAAGATACAGCAGACCACAAGTGTTGAATACGCAGTGAGTCAGGAAGAACCTTTCCGTCTGCCAGGATATTTTGTTGGGGCTGAAATTAATCTCTGTTTGTTGGGCAATAAGCCGTTCGCCACAGCGATAAACAGATGGAACGAGCTATGTCGGCATATGGGTTAATTGCAGGGCAAGTTGATTAAAAGCAAAAATCCCGCTTAAGTTTCCTTAAGCGGGATTTTCTAAATTTGGCTCCTCTGACTGGACTCGAACCAGTGACATACGGATTAACAGTCCGCCGTTCTACCGACTGAACTACAGAGGAATCGTGTGAACGGGGCGCATATTACTGGCCCCGTGCTGGTGTGTCAAAGCCTGATTTCACAAAATTGTTCGTTTGCTGATAAATTCCACATTCTCAGGTTGTTAACCCGGCAATATGCTTGTCAGCCCGGGGTGCCTGCGCGGGTATGTACCGGAGCCGTGGCTTCAAACAGCCAGGGGCGCGCTTCGGCTTCCACCAATGGAGAAAGTACGTCACGCACATGAAGGTGGTAGCTGTCGAGCCAGGCGACTTCCTGTTCAGTAAGTAAGTGCAGTTCTGCTGCACGCAGGTCGATGGGGATCAGTGTCAGTGAACTGAAGCGGCAAAAACCGGGCATACCGAAAATAATTTCTACCTGGTTTTCAATGCGAATGCCGTAGTTATCTGCCAGGTAATAACCGGGTTCAATGGTGATAATCTGGCCTGGCAGCATTGGCCATGGGTTGACTTTTTTTGCCATCCGGTAGGGTTGCTCGTGGATCTGTAAACGGTGGCCGACGCCGTGACCGGTGCCATGGTCATAATCCAGACCTAATTCCCACAGCCCCCGGCGGGCAAAAGCATCCAACTGGTGGCCTTGGGTACCTTTGGGAAACTGTAAGGTGATTAGCCCGAGAAAACCTTTCAGCACCGCGGTGTAGTGGCGGCGCATTTCTGGCGAAACATCGCCAAACGCCAGAGTGCGGGTGGCGTCCGTGGTGCCATTAACATACTGGCCGCCAGAGTCATTAAGGTAAAAGCTGCCCGGCATAATTGCGGCATTAGTCGCCGGGGTGGCATGGTAGTGGCACATGGCAGCATTACTGCCGGCTGCGGAAATCGTGGCAAAGCTCTGTTCCAGGAAACCTTCACGCTGCTGGCGGTAAGCCAGTTGCTGAGCCTGAACGTCCAGCTCTGTTAACGGCGTTCCTGACTGTGCCCGGGCAGGTGCTTCACGCTCAAGCCAGGCCAGGAAATTCACCCAGGCGACACCATCCTGCAGGTGGCAGTGGCGGTAGCCTTCCAGCTCTGTCAGGTTTTTCTGCGCTTTCATGAAGGTTAGCGGGTCTGGCTGCCAGAATACTTCTCCGCCGCCAGCTTCCACGGCAAAGCTCACTGCAACAGGTGCGTTATCTGCATCCAGCAAAATACGTTTACCTGCCGCAATTTCCTGGCAGCGGGCCAGGAATGCTGAAGGCGCTTTCAGGCTGATGTCCATTAACCACACTGGCGGCACCAGAGTCAGCTTCACCGGGTCGACAAACCATTCAACCGCACCATTATTTTTAACCAGGGCGAAAGAGTGGGGAACCGGGTTCATGGGAACATCAGAACCGCGCATATTCAGCAACCAGGCAATATTATCTGGCTGAGTTACCACCAGGTAATCAACACCCAGTTCCTGCAATTTCACCCCCAGGCGGGCGCGTTTGGTGGTGGTCAGTTCCCCACTGATGTCTGGTGGCATCAGGCTGACCGGCCCTTGCGGTGGTGCCGGGCGGTCATGCCAGATGGCATCGAAAGGATCATAAGACAGTGCCACCAGTTCACAGCCACTGTTTTGCAACGCCTGGTACTGGCTGTTAACCATTAACATCGGTTCAAAACCAATACGCTGCCCGGCTGGTAAATTCTGTGCAATCCATTCAGCGACAGGTTCGTCATGCAAATGGTGAATTTCAAACAGCGCAGAATCAGTTTCATGGCGCGCCTGAACTTGGTAGCGGCCGTCCACAAATAACAACGCGCGGTCCTGTAATACCAGCGCCAGCCCGGCAGAGCCGGTAAAACCGGTTAAAAAAGCCAGTTTATTATCATGGGGGGCACAGTCCTCGCTCTGGTGAGCATCAGCGCGCGGAACCAGCATACCTTCCAGTCCGCGCGACAACAGCGCATGTCGCAAATCAGATAACGGGGTAGAGGCGGCCATAGTAGTACCTGTATCAGTTCGTCAGGCTTTCCGGTTAACGGAAAGGCGGTTCATTGAATGTGCGTAATTTGCGTGAGTGGAGTTTCTCACCTTCCGCACGTAATAAGTCGATGGCGCGAATACCTATCTGTAAATGTTCAGAGATTGCGCCTTCATAGAATCGGTTTGCCTGGCCAGGAAGTTTAATTTCGCCGTGTAAAGGTTTGTCTGACACACAAAGCAATGTGCCATAGGGGACACGGAAGCGGTAACCTTGTGCTGCAATGGTGGCACTCTCCATATCAATCGCAACAGCACGGCTTTGGTTAAAGCGCAAAGCCGAAGCAGAATAACGCAGCTCCCAGTTACGGTCATCGGTTGTCACAACAGTACCAGTGCGTAAACGCTGTTTGACTTCTTCACCCGGCATACCACTGACTTCTTTGGTGGCGTCGTACAAGGCACGCTGAACTTCTGCGATACTGGGTACCGGAATATCCGGTGGCAAGACTGCATCCAGCACATGGTCATCGCGCAGGTAAGCATGGGCCAGCACGTAATCACCAATGGTCTGGCTTTCACGCAGACCGCCACAGTGGCCTATCATCAGCCAGACATCCGGGCGCAGTACTGCCAGGTGGTCGCAAATGGTTTTGGCGTTGGATGGCCCGACACCAATATTGATAAGAGTAATGCCCTGGCCGTCTGCTGTGATCAGGTGCCAGGCGGGCATTTGGTGCTTTTTCCAGGCCAGATCAGAAATGGCATCTTCCGGAGCTTCTGTGTCGGCGGTTATCCAGGCACCACCCGCGCAGGACAGCGCAACATAAGGTGACGCAGGGTCCAGAATTTGGCTGCAACCCCAGCGCACAAACTCATCAACGTAACGGGTATAGTTGGTGAACAGCACGAAGGGCTGGAAATGCTCCACCGGGGTACCGGTGTAATGGCGCAGGCGGGCGAGGGAAAAATCTGCACGGCGCGCGTCAAAATGCGACAACGGCGAAAAATCAATGGAGTCCAGCAGGCCGTCTGCCGTTTCATCACCAATTTGTGATAACTCGGTGGTGGGAAAATGGCGTGCCAGCCCGGCGCTCATACTCCGGTCGAGCGACAGCGAAGATCCGTCAATGACATAAGGGTAAGGGATTTCCTGGTCGGAAGGGACAACGCTGATGTGCGCACCGTAATCTTCCTGCAACAGGGTAAGTTGTTCTGTTAAATAAGCGCTGAACAGTGCCGGACGTGTAATGGTGGTACGGTAACAACCGGGGTGAGTGAAACGCCCATAAGCCCGGGTTTTTTTCGGGTTGCGTGCCACGCCATCCCAGGTGACCTGAAGTGCCGGGTAAACAAACAAGCCTTGTTGCCTTGCCGCTGTATCGGGCAGTGTTCCGGTGTCGATATACAGCGCAATTGCTTTGCGTAATGCTTTGACAGATGCATTAAACATAGCATCCAGTTGTTCGATAGCCTGTTCAGGTGTCAGGCTGTTATCTGTGCGATGAGTTTGCATCCTCTCTCTCCTTATTTTTCCTGTCGTGAACCTGTATTCCACTGATGCTCAGTATGTCACGGCAGCAAATAAACGAAAGCAGAATGCGATTAAATGGCTGGGGGAAAAGTTGGCCCGGTGGTTGTTTCTATTCAGTTTGTGGCCAGCCACGCGAACTTTTCGGAAAAAACGCGGGTGAAGCATGCTAGCGTACTTGTGTAGTGGCACTTAATGCCAGACAAGGAGGAAACATGTCACCATGGGTATGGTTGAATGAGGATTATTGCCCGGCGGACCAGGCCCGGGTATCGGTGTTTGACCGCGGTTTTTTATTTGCTGATGGTGTGTATGAAGTGACTGCAGTAGTTAACGGGCAGTTGCTGGATTTCCATGCACATATGCAACGGTTGCAGCGTTCCTGCCAGGCACTCGAACTGGCGCTACCCTGGGCGGTGGAAACACTCCAGCAAATACATGAAACACTGGTTGCCCGCAATAAGGTGCAGGAAGGCAGCGTTTACCTGCAACTGACCCGCGGTAACCCGGGGAAACGTGATTTCCACTACCCGGATGCATCGGTTCCACCCACACTGGTTGTATTCACCCAGTCTTACAACATCTTGCAGGACGCGCGCGTAGAAAGCGGGTTGTCTGTGGTGACCTGCCCGGATATCCGTTGGCAACGGTGCGACATCAAAACAGTGAGTTTGCTGGCCGCCAGCATGGCAAAAATGGCTGCCCAGGCGCAGGGTGCAGATGATGCTGTCTTTGTTAAAGACGGCCTGATAACCGAGGCCAGCTCGGCAAATTGCTTTATGGTGACACCTGGCGGGAAACTGGTTACCCGGGCGTTAAGCCAGGCAATTTTGCCTGGTATCACCCGGGCCGCAATACTGGATATTTGCCAGCAGCACCAGCTGGAAATTGAAACGCGTGCCTTCAGCCCACAAGAAGCGTGTAGCGCCCGGGAAGTGTTTATTACTTCTGCCACCACATTTGTGATGCCGGTGACCAGGCTTGATGGTAACCCCATTGGAGATGGCCGCCCCGGCCCGGTAGCCATAAGTTTGCGCAACGCTTACCTTGCCCGCTTTGGGGCTGGTTTACAGTGCGATGCGAATACCTTCGAGTGACAGCAATGCCTGCTTTACATCCAGGCCGCCTGCATAACCTACCAGCTTCCCACTGGCACCAATGACGCGGTGGCAGGGAATAAAAAAGGGCAGGCGATTGCGGTTATTTGCCAGGCCAACCGCACGGCTGGCGGCCGGGTTACCAATCTGGTGTGCAATTTCGCCATAAGTGCGGGTTTCACCCCAGGGAATTTGCCGCAGGGCTTCCCACACCTGGCGCTGAAATGCTGTGCCACCAGGCTCCAGAGGCGTAGTGAAGTGGGTGAGTTTCCCGGCAAAGTAGGCCAGCAGCTCTTCACTTGCCTGGTGTAATACCGGGTGGTGAGTGGCCTGGGTAATACTCTCCCCTTCACTGAGAGGAAACGTACGTAAAAACCGAACGGATTCCAGCGCTTGTGAACTGGCCTGCAATAACAGTGGCCCGGCTGGGGTGTCTGGCATCAGGCAATAATCTGGCATGTTGGGCTCCAGGAGGTGGCAGAAGTCATTATTGTGGCATGATACTGTATAAATTGTCAGTATTTTTGCTGGGAAACTTGCGGGTAAAAGCACGTTGTTACGACATCGCCCGCAAATTGCCACTCGCCATGGAAATGGTACCCGGCAGGGAATGCGGCAGATAACGGCTGGGTTAAGGTTAATGCCAGCCTGCCCTGGCCCGCGTCCAGTTCACTGATTTGCGCACAGTCAAAATCCAGGTAGCGTTTCACCAGTGGGTACAACGACTTAAACAGTGCTTCTTTGGCTGAAAATGTCACTAACAGCGCCTGTTCCCAGTCCAGCGGGGATTGTTTCAACCTTGCCTGTTCTTCTGGGGAGGTAAACATATCTGCAGTTTCCCGCATGATGCGTGAGGCCAGTGTTTCTGCGTCCACTCCAGGAGAGAAACCGGAATGTATTGGTGCCAGCAGAACCACCGCCTGGTTTTGCGTGTGCGATATTGAGCCACAAAACCCGGCAGGCCAGGCCGGGGAGCGGTCCTGGTGAGACAGTACGGCGGTATGTACCTCGTAGTTTGCCAGTAATTGCTGGCAACAAAAACGCCCGGCAAAGTATTCTGCTTTGCGTTTTCTGGCGGCGTTAACCAGCGTGGCAGGGAACACAATACCCGCGGCGGAATATAAATCATCCTGCCACAAACTGGTGTCAAAAAACGCCTGGCAGACAGTTATTTCCGGGCAGTGGCTGAGTGTGCCGCAACGAAACTGGTGAATAAAACCCGGGCCTGGCTGAGAGGGCATGAAATCAAACATCGTCTTCCTTGTGGGTTATGGCGGCGCGGATTTTACCATAACCCTTGAGGCGTCTGGTGTCAGCTAAAGATAAGAATATGCAGGCAGGTGCGCACTGCTATCCCCACCAGTGCACCGGGCAGCACATAGCGGAACAGGCGTACAAAGCGCGAACTGACAGCAAGGAAAATGCCAATGCCCGGTAAGTCCAGGGTTTGTACCAGCAACCCGGCAGAGGCATTTAATTCGGTTACCGTGAATTTCCCCTGGGCGATTAAGTCTGATGCCACGCCAAAATAAGCCGTCCCGCCAGCCATAGTTTTTACCAGCGTGGCCAGAATAAACACCGGAGAGATCCCGGCAAGGCCAAGCAGTGGCGACAACAATTTTTCCAGTAAATGTACAAAGCCAACCGCTTCCAGCATGTTGACTGCCGCCAGCGAAATAATCAGCATGGGAATGGCACCGGCAGACAACCGAATGGCGTCTGCGCCAGCAAGATTGATGATGGCAAGCAAACCCTGTTTTTTATGTGTTACACGGTTTTTGGTGCTGGCAGTGCGAAAATTTTCGCAAGAGAGACGGCGACCAAAAATGTGCCAGGTGGCAGCACCAGCAACCAGGCCACCCAAAATTGAAATACCAATTGCCGGTAACCAGTGCAGGCCCTGGGGAATAAACGGATAAAACACATTGGCCTGTCCCATAGCAAAAGACATGGCAAGTGTGGCAGCCATACGCCTGTCTGATTCCCCCTGGCGATCCATCATGGTGAGTGTGGCGATTGGCGCTGCAAAACTGACAAAGTTCATCTGGATTATGGCAAACAGGCTCATGCCACCAAGCCCAAACGGTTTGAGCAACGGGCCAAATACTTTAACGATTTTTTCCAGCACGCCTTTAGCTTCAAGAAAGCGCATGATTGCCAGCATAACAACCATAATTGGCAGCAAAGTATAAAGAGAGACATTCACTGCGGATTTGCCCGCATTCATTATTATTTCAATAATATTCATTACCCGGCCTTAACCTGTCTGGTGTCTGTTGCCCAGCCGTTGTCTTATGCCCGGTCTGAGGCCGCACTAGCATACGCTGCAGTAAAGTGATCTTCCTCACATTTATTCACTCATTAAGAAAATTTGTATAACAACGCCCGGCATTAGTCCGGTTGTGGTTCGGTGCACTCAGATACAATTTTAAAGAACGTTTTTTCTGAATTAAAAAAACGGTATTTCAGAATGGTGAGCAAGCAAGGTGGGATCTTCTCCTTTTTGCCACTTTGGGTGCCGGGGTGGCAAAAAAGCAAAGGTTTCACACCAGGGAACGCCTTATGTTGAATCTGACCTTCTTCCGACGTGTTGTGAATAAGGGATTTATTGCCTGTATGACTAACCACGACAGGGTAAAACTATGAAGACACGTACTCCCCGGTTAATTCATTATCTTGCCTATGGCTCGGGGGATTTCCTCGGCGCAGGCACCACGGCATTGACTGCAGCCTGGTTGCTCTGGTTCTATACCTCCTTTTGCGGTTTATCACCCATTGAAGCGACGCTGATATTCGCCCTGGCACGCGTGCTGGACGCAGTGGTCAGCCCGTTAATGGGGTTTCTGACAGATAATTTCGGCAATACCTGGGCTGGCAAACGCTTTGGACGACGCAAGTTTTTTATCTTATTAGGTATTCCTTGTGTATTCAGTTATTGCCTGATGTGGCTTAGTGGCATGCCATTCTGGTATTACCTGGTCACTTACTTACTGTTTGATGTGGTGTACACCATGATTCTGGTGCCTTATGAAACTCTGGTGCCGGAAATGACCGATGATTTTAAACAAAAAACTCGCTTCTCTGGCGCGCGTATTTCGATGGCGCAGTTATCGGCTATTCTGGCGGCGTTTTTGCCCGGAATACTGATTAGCCATTTCGGGAAAGAGAATGCTATTTCATTCTTTTACGCAAGCCTGGTGTTCGCGGCTATTTGCGCCATTGTGCTGACTCTGGTGTGGTTTTTTACCTGGGAACGCCCGCGTGAGGCGTGGTCGGAAAGCCACCTGAAAGCTGAACAAATGCGCCAGGGGTTAACGCTGCGCCAAAGCCTGCACCGGTTGTTTGTTGAGCTGGGTTCCACATTGCGCATTCGTATTTTCCGCCAGCATCTGGGGATGTATCTGGGCGGTTACATCGCGCAGGATGTGTTTAATGCGGTATTCACCTATTACGTCGTGTTTGTGCTTATGCAAAGCGCCACAGTTGCTTCCAGTTTGCTCGGGACCATGGCCGTTTTGCAGTTTATTGCAGTCGTGGGGATGATTCCTCTGTGCATCCGTTTTGGGCCAGCACCTTCATACCGCATGGTTGTAGCCCTGTTTGGTGCCAGTTGCCTTGCCTGGGCTGTGCTGTGGTATGCAGGCCTGAATGATGTCATGGCGCTGTTGTTACTGGTTTCGGCTGTTGCCGGGTTAGGGCGTGGTGGTATCAATTATGTTCCATGGAATATCTACACCTATATTGCGGATGTGGATGAGGTTATTACCGGGCAGCGCCGGGAAGGGATTTTTGCCGGCATCATGACTCTGACCCGCAAAGCTTCACAGGCAGGTGCGGTAATGCTGGTGGGGGTAATTTTGCAGCTCTCCGGGTTTGTTTCCGGGCAGGCCACCCAAAGTACCACCGTCAGTAATACCATTTTGTTTATTCTGAGTATTGGCACCGTCATTGTGCTTGCCTGCGGTTTTGTTATCTCGTTGCGCTTTAAGCTCAACCTGCAAACCCATACGCTGCTGCGCGAAGCAACAGAACAAATGCATAAGGATGGTGTGGCGCTGGTGGCAAATGTGCCACAGGCAACGCGGGCGGCAGTGGAAGCGCTGGCTGGTATGCCCTATGAGAATTTATGGGGTAATAATAATGTGGGTTACCAGAACCGTGATAAACCACCCGCACCGGTAATACAGGGGGCAGGTCACACGGTATTTTCACCTATCGACAGCGCAAAGGTGGTGCGTAAGTAATCTTTTCGCCAGCTCGTGAGGGCTGCCCCGCAATAAAATATAACGTTTTCAGGCCCGCTGTTCTTTTATGGAAGCGGGCCTGTACTTTTCTATTTTACAGAACTCCGGACACCGTTATTTCAGGCACACTTTCGTGGATGGGTGGCAAAGCATTATTTACAAATATAGCTTTGTATCTATATTGCCTGGGGGCTATATTCTGCGGAGGCAGCGTTGAGTGGAAGATTAAAACAACAGACAGGTTTGATGCCTGGTTCACGGCACTGGATGATACTGACCGCGCCAGTGTATTGGCCGGATTAATGGTACTGAGGGAGAGAGGGCCGGTACCTCCTCGCCCCTGGTCAGATACCGTTAAAGGCTCTCGCTACTCCAATATGAAGGAGTTATGCATTCAAAGCCGTGGGCAACCCATTCGCGCCTTTTTTGCCTTTGACCCATTTCGCAATGCTGTCGTGTTGTGCGCCGGGCATAAGGTAACATTTGGTAAGCGGTTTTATGATGTGATGGTCCCGCTTGCTGACCGTGAATTTAACGACTGGTTGAGAAAACCAGAGCCACAGGAGTAATGCGATGGGCAGAACACTGGAACAAATTATTGCTGCAGAGAAAAAGGGCGTGGTAGCAGAGGCTCAGGCACAAGCAGCCGATATTATGCTGAATATCCACCTGGCAGAACTGCGTGAAAAAGTGCAGAAAACTCAGGTAGAAATGGCTCAGGCCCTGGGTATTCGCCAGCCTACCGTTGCCGGTATGGAGAAACCCGGGCGGGACCTGAAACTCTCCACACTGAAACGTTATGTGGAAGCAGCAGGTGGCAAACTGCGCCTGGATATCGAATTGCCAGACGGCACGCACTACGATTTTGTGGTGTAAACCACGGGCCTGTGAGTTCTGTTGTATGGGGAGCAGGTGGTTATAAAGGTTGTAATCCCGCAAACCGCCCATGTTGCTGAGCCAGAAGTTCACAGTGAGGAATCGGGCTTACTTTTGTCGTGCTAAGGAGATTAACCACAATGGAACTGATTGAAAATTGTGCATCGCCTTCCTCTGGTGTTATATTAAAATATAATATTCGGAGGTATGCTATGTATACAACTCGTCTGAAAAAGGTTGGCGGATCCATCATGCTTGCGGTTCCTCCCGCCGTGCTGAAAACGCTGGAGCTGTCGACGGACAGTGAAGTCGGCATGACCATTAATAATGGTTGCCTGATTATTGAACCCCAGAAACGGCCTCATTATTCGCTTGAGGAGCTGCTGGCACAGTGCGATCCGCACGCTGAAATGAGCGAAGAGGAGCGGGAATGGATTGATGCGCCTGCGATAGGCAAGGAGATCCTGTAAATGGACAGAGGGGAAATCTGGCTTGTTTCACTGGATCCGATTGCTGGCCACGAGCAAAGTGGAAAACGTCCGGTACTCATCGTATCGAAGGCGTCGTTTAACAAGCTGACCCGGCTACCGGTAGTGGTTCCCGTCACCAGCGGCGGAAACTTTGCACGTACAGCTGGTTTCACCGTTTCACTGGAAGGGGCGGGGACAAAAACAACGGGCGTTATTCGCTGCGATCAGCCCAGAACCATTGATATGGCTGCCCGGAACGGCATGCGGCTGGAACGCATACCTGACGCTGTTGTAAATGAGGTGCTTGCCAGGCTGGATGCGATTCTGAGTTAACATCAGGGACGCAGGAAAACAAAAAACCTGCTTAAGTTTCCTTAAGCAGGTTTCTTAAATTTGGCTCCTCTGACTGGACTCGAACCAGTGACATACGGATTAACAGTCCGCCGTTCTACCGACTGAACTACAGAGGAATCGTGTGAACGGGGCGCATAATAACGAGGGTGTAACAGGTTGTCAAAGCCTGGAAAGCAATTTTAAAACTGATTGCTGGCTATTTCAGCAGTTGGTTTTTTTTTACCCAAAACAGGCATGATGTGCACTGCTATGGTGCATAAGTGTCTCTTATGGGGCAGGTGCATTCCCGCGTTTTAGTAATGACAATGGGTGAGTTGATTAGTTTCTCTTATTATCCAGCCTGTTAGCCCACAAAAACGGAGTTTCAGAAAACTGGCAAGCATATTGCTATACATTCAGGGACATGATAGCTGCCGACATGGCAAGGGCATTCCGTACAGGAGGCAAAATGAATTTAAGACGACTGAAGTACTTCGTGAAAATCGTCGATATTGGTAGCCTGACTCAGGCCGCTGAAGTCTTGCACATAGCGCAACCAGCGCTAAGCCAGCAGGTGGCTACCCTGGAAGGGGAGTTGGATCAGCAACTGTTAATCCGCACTAAACGTGGAGTAACACCGACAGAAGCCGGAAAAATTCTCTACGCCCATGCTCGTACTATTTTGCGCCAGTGTGAACAGGCTCAACTCGCGGTGAATAACGTTGGGCAAACCTTAAGTGGGCAAGTATCCATTGGCCTGGCACCAGGTACAGCAGCGTCTTCCATTATTATGCCGTTGCTGCAGTCCGTGCGTAACGAACTGCCAGATGTGTTGGTATATCTGCATGAAAACAGTGGCTCAGTACTGAATGATAAATTGCTCAGTGGGCAACTGGATATGGCCGTACTGTATGACCGTGCACCAACAGCCGGTATTACCAGCCAGCCTCTGTTGAAAGAAGAATTATACCTGGTTGGCACCAGCGAATGCCCGGGGCAAACCGTTGACCTCGCCGCTGTTGCAGAAATGAACCTGTTTTTACCACGCGATTACAGTGCTGTGCGTAAGCGTGTTGATGAAGCATTTTCACTGCGCCGCCTGACTGCCAAAATTATTGGTGAAATCGAGTCTATTTCAACACTAACTGCCGCTATTGCCAGTGGTATGGGCGTTACAGTGCTGCCGGAGTCTGCAGCCCGCTCTTTAGTCAGTGCATCTAATGGCTGGATGGCCCGAATCACCACACCATCAATGAACCTGCCTTTGTCATTGAACCTGTCGGCACGCGCCCAGTTGTCGCCTCAGGCTCAGGCAGTGAAAGATATTTTGTTATCCCTGGTCTCCCGCCCGTCTCTGGAAAATCGCGAACTGATGCTGGTAGGCTAATTTTTTGGGATAAGCAGCGCTTTAAGTTGAAACACCGCCTTGTGCGGTGTTTTGCATTTCTGAACACCTCAATTTTGTGCGTCACCTCGCACCAGTTACCTCGCCAGAGGTATGTTTTCTCCTGAATAATTCGGGCATAACAATAAAAATGTTGTACAGCTTAACGAAAATTGAAAAAGGTGGATTAACAACTGTAATTTTGCCGGGCGCTGCCGATAAAGAATGATAACTGGTCAAAAATTGCTGTTAGCACGTGAAGTGAAGGCGAGGAAATATGTTACGTCTTTGTCTCAATCACTCGTGTTGTTTTGTTATCTCACCCCAACACCGACCACACTGAGGAAAACATGGATAACTTTCAAAAAGAGATTGAGGAAAGAACAAACCTCACACTATCCAATAAGTTCGAGTTGTTGCTGTTTCGCCTGGGTGTGCCCGGCCCGGGAGAACCACCGGAACTGTTTGGCATAAACGTATTCAAATTACGAGAAATTGTGCCTATGCCTGTGCTTACCAAAGCGGCGGGTATGCAGGCACCGATGATGGGAATGGTCAATATTCGTGGACAGGTGATACCGGTTATTGATTTACCAGCCGTGGTTGGGTGTAAACCAGAAACGGGGCTGAATATTTTATTGATTACGGAATATGCCCGCAGTACCCAGGCTTTTGCTGTGGAAACAGTGGATGACATTGTGCGCCTTGACTGGAGCCAGGTTCACGCGGCAGAAGCGGGGGTGAGCAACAGCTACATTACCAGTATTGCCCGCCTGGACACGGACCCGGCAAGTAACCGCCTGTCACTGGTGCTGGATGTCGAACAGATCCTGTGCGACATCATTCCAACCGCGCGCGAAGTACATGAAGAAACCATGGAAGCGAAGCGGTTCAACCTGAAACCCGGCGCAGTGGCGATTGTTGCGGAGGATTCAAAAGTTGCGCGTTCTATGCTGGAACAGGCTTTGAATGCGATGAGTATTCCGTTTATTTCTAACGTAACCGGGCTTGAAGCCTGGAACTGCATTAAGAAAATTATGGATGACGCCCAGCGTGAAGGCGTACCGGTCAGTGATAAAATTGGCCTGGTGCTGACTGACCTTGAGATGCCTGAAATGGATGGCTTTACACTGACCCGTAATATTAAACGTGAAGAGTCCCTGAAGCGTATTCCGGTTATTATTCACTCATCGTTATCTGGCTCAGCAAACGAAGATCATGTGCGCAAAGTGGGTGCAGATGGCTATGTGGCGAAGTTTGAAATCAACGAACTGAGCTCTGCCATTGAAGATGTGCTGAATGGAACCAAATCTGCCAACCTGCGTTAACTCTTTGTGGATTGTTACCAGAACAGGCTGCGTATGCAGCCTGTCAGATTGATGAAAAAGAAGGAAAAAACGTGGTTTTTCCTTCTTTTTAGTTAGCGGGCGAAAATCAATGAATTGATTTTCCAGGTTTTTTATTGGGTGACACCCTCTGGTTCTGTGCGGATATGAGGTTTGTCATCAGACTCACAGGCTGCGTATGCAGCCTGTGTTGTCTGGTGAAGCGGATTAATTAACGGTAAACAATCCCGCCGTCGGTCAGGATGGCCTGGCCGGTAATATAATCGGAATCATCACTGGAGAGGAACGCGACCAGTGCTGCCACATCTGCTGGCGTTTGCGCGCGGCCAAGGGCAATGCCTTCAACATATTTTTTGTAGGTTTCACCCACTGGGGCGCCCGTTATTTCAGAAAAGCGTTTATCGATTTCAACCCACATATCAGTGCCTACAATTCCCGGGCAATAGGCATTCACCGTAATACCCGCGCTGGCATATTCTTTGGCCGCGGCCTGGGTAAGGGCGCGAACGGCAAATTTGGTTGCCGAGTACATGCCCAGCATTGCAAAACCATCGTGCCCGGCAATAGAAGAGGCACTAATAATCTTACCTTTCTTTCCTAACGCCTTAAATTTTGCGGCAGCCGCCTGAATACCCCATGTCACGCCGCCAATATTAATGTTCAGAATTTTTTCCAGGTCACCAGGCATGATATCGGCTATGGGTTTGACCTGGGCGATACCGGCATTGTTAATCATGACATCAAGAGTACCTAACTCTTTAACTGCATGGTCAACTGCGGCGTAAACATCTTCACGTTGACTGATATCTGCACCAAATGTCGTGGCCCGGACACCCTTCGCAGTGACTTCTTCCAGCACATGTGCCAGTTTTTCTTTTTGGAGATCAACCAGCGCAAGGTTCACACCTTCTTCTGCCAGCCGCAGTGCAATTCCACGGCCAATACCCTGGGCCGCGCCTGTTACCAGGGCCACTTTACCATTGAGACCTTTTGACATGTGTCTGCTCCTTTTTGGTTATGGAACCTGCAATGCCAATAACCATAGGTGATTGCTCAGAGCGCGTTGCCCTAATCGTGCGGTTTTTTCGAGTTATCATGTGAAGACAGAAACAACTCTGCTCCACAAGCCTTGTGTAATAAATTGAATATATACAGTTTTATGCATACTCCTGGGGGCGGTTAATCTGGCTTTACTGAGACAAACTGATACAAATCAGCCCCTAAAAAACACAGTGCTGTAACCCGGGCACTGGCTTGGCAAAACGATGCGCAGTGCTATGATAATGACTTCTCCGTCTGGACAGCGCCTGAGCCGAAGAGCATGACGGAAGGGTAAAGGGAGTGACTCAGGCCGTATTATGTAAGGTCAGCACATGAGTAAAGGAACAACCGGGTGTGATGCGCCATTTGGCACATTGTTAGGGTATGCACCTGGCGGGGTTGCTATCTATTCCTCTAATTACAGCAGTCTGGATCCGCAGAGCTTTCCTGATGACGCTGCATTTCGCAGTTATATCGGAAACGAATATATGGGGCATAAATGGCAATGCGTGGAGTTCGCGCGGCGTTTTATGTTCCTGAACTATGGTGTGGTGTTTACGGATGTGGGCATGGCGTATGAGATTTTTTCTCTGCGTTTTTTGCGCCAGGTAGTAAACGACAATTTGCTGCCATTGCAGGCTGTGGCTAATGGTGCCACCCGGCCTCCTGTTGCTGGTGCACTGCTTATTTGGCAAAAGGGCGGGGAATTCAAACATACCGGCCATGTAGCTGTTATCACGCAATTGCTGGGCAATAAAGTGCGTATCGCTGAACAGAATGTTATTCATTCCCCGCTACCGGCAGGCCAGCAATGGACCAGGGAGCTGGTGCTGGAAGTGAAAGACGGCCACTACACACTCAAAGACACCTTTGATGACACCACGATTCTGGGGTGGATGGTTCAGAGCGATGACACGCAGGGCACACTGCCACAACCGGAAATTCCCGCTAAAAAACTGGCTATCACAGGTGCAAGGCTTTCTGAGCAGGGGCAGTTTAATGGCCGCTGGCTTAATGACAAAGACCCGCTGCAGGAAGCGTACATCGCTGCTAACGGCTACAGCATTAATCAGGACCCTTACCGCTATTTCACCATTAGCGAAGATGCTGAGCAGGAGCTGATCAAAGCAACCAATGAGCTGCATTTAATGTATTTGCATGCGACAGATAAAGTGCTTAAAGACGACAGCCTGCTGGAACTGTTTGATATCCCGAAAATCCTCTGGCCCCGTTTGCGCCTGTCATGGCAACAACGCCGTCATCACATGGTTACAGGACGGCTGGACTTTTGCATGGACGAGCGGGGGATAAAAGTTTATGAGTACAACGCAGACTCGGCTTCCTGCCATACAGAAGGCGGGTTGATCCTCAGTGAATGGGCGAAAAAAGGTTACCCGGGTATGGGGTATAACCCGGCGGAAGGGTTGCTTGATGAACTCTCCGGTGCCTGGAAACACAGTGATGCGCGCCCGTTTGTCCACATTATGCTGGATGATGACGTGGAGGAAAAATACCATGCAATGTTTATGCAGCGCTCGCTGGAAAATGCCGGGTTTGAGTGCAAGGTGGTTTGTGGCCTCTCTTCGCTAAGCTGGAACAGTGCCGGGGAGCTGATTGACGATGAAGGCAGGCTGGTTAACTGTGTCTGGAAAACCTGGGCATGGGAAACGGCGATTGAACAGGTACGGGAAGTCAGCGAAACAGAATATGCCGCGGTTCCTATTCGTACCGGCCACCCACAAAATGAAGTCCGGTTAATTGATGTGTTGCTGCGCCCGGAAGTAATGGTGTTTGAGCCATTATGGACAGTAATCCCCGGTAACAAGGCGATTCTGCCGGTGCTGTGGTCGCTGTTTCCTCACCACCGCTATTTGCTGGATACAGATTTCCACGTGAACGAGGAACTGGCGAAAACCGGTTATGCTGTGAAGCCGATATCGGGCCGTTGCGGCAGCAACATTGACCTTATCAGCGGGCAGGATGAAGTGCTGGATAAAACTCAGGGCAAATTTGTTGACCGGAAAAATATCTACCAGCAATTGTGGTGCCTGCCGAAAGTCTCCGGGCGCTATTTGCAGGTGTGCACATTCACGGTCGGCGGCAGTTATGGTGGTGCCTGCCTGCGCGGGGATGAAACTCTGGTTATCCAGAAAGAGAGTGATATTGAGCCACTGATTGTTACCCGCAATCGTGAAGATGAGAGCCATTAAGCTTTAACTGGCACCCGGTTCACGAAAGCGCGAGTACATCAGCTTCAATAATTAAAAAGCCTGCTTAGTGCAGGCTTAAAATTGATGAAAAAGAAGGATAAAACGTGTTTTTTCCTTCTTTTTAGTGAGCAGCCGAAAGTCAATAAATTGATTTTCCTGGTTTTTTATTGGGTGACATCCTCTCGTTCTGTGCGGACATAAAGTTTGTCATCAGACTCAAGCCTGCTTTGCGCAGGCTTTTTTGTGGGCGTAATTATTTGGCTGCCAGTTCCCGGCGGACAATATCAGCTCCGGCACTTAGCGCATTGAGCTTACCGTTGGCTACCTGGCGGGAGAGAGGCGCCATGCCACAGTTAGTTGACGGGTATAGCTTGTCGGCATCAACAAACTGAAGTGCGTTGCGTAACGTCCTGGCGACTTCCTCTGGTGTCTCAATCTTGTTGGTTGCCACGTCTATGGCTCCTGCCATCACTTTTTTACCGCGGATCAGTTCCAGCAGGTCCATTGGTACATGGGAGTTATGGCATTCCAGCGAGATAATATCGATATTTGACGCCTGCAGTTTTGGGAAAGTCTCTTCGTACTGGCGCCATTCTGAACCCAGTGTTTTTTTCCAGTCGGTATTGGCTTTAATGCCATAGCCGTAGCAAATATGCACCGCCGTTTCGCATTTAAGCCCTTCAATGGCTCTTTCCAGCGCGGCAATCCCCCAGTCATTCACTTCATCAAAGAAGACATTAAATGCCGGTTCATCAAACTGGATAATATCGACACCCGCGGCTTCTAACTCTTTGGCTTCCTGGTTGAGTATTTTGGCAAATTCCCAGGCCAGTTTTTCACGGCTTTTATAGTGGTTGTCATACAACGTATCTACCATGGTCATTGGGCCGGGCAGGGCCCATTTGATTGGCTGTTTGGTGAGCTGGCGTAAGAATTTGGCATCGTCAACAAACACCGGTTTTTGGCGCTCTACGGCACTCACAACAGTGGGTACGCTGGCATCATAGCGATTACGAATACGCACCGTTTCACGCTTTTCAAAATCCACACCACTGAGGTGCTCAATAAACGTGGTGACGAAGTGTTGGCGGGTTTGTTCGCCGTCACTGACAATATCAACCCCTGCGCGCAGTTGATCATACAACGCCAGGCTCAGGGCATCTTTTTTCCCTTCAGCCAGTTCACCGTTATTCAGTTTCCATGGCGACCACAGGGTTTCTGGTTGTGCAAGCCAGGACGGTTTGGGCAAACTGCCAGCCGTGGAAGTGGGTAGCAATTTTTTCATAATAAAAAACCTTTTATACGTCGTTAATCAATTTGCATGGTTAGCAATTGCATAGTTATCGGACCACTGCGCAAGAATATTTTCGTAGGGTTTAATGAAATGCGCTTCAGTAAACTTACCTTGCTCAATCGCCAGTTGCGTGCGCTCTTCGCGGTCATAAACAATGGTAGTGAGTGAATGATCCTGGTGACTGAGGTCTGGCTGGTAACATTGCCCGGCGGCCGAGTTGGCGTTGTAGATCTCTGGCCGGTAAATTTTCTGGAATGTCTCCATTGTGCTGATGGTGCTGATAAGCTCCAGGTCAGTGTAATCACGGAGTAAGTCACCGGAAAAATAAAATGCCAGCGGCGCAACACTGTTGTTTGGCATAAAGTAGCGCACCTGCAGGCCCATCTTTGCAAAATACTGTTCAGTTAACGATGTGCTGCCAGGCTGGTATTCAATACCCAGCACCGGGTGCTGATTCCCGGTGCGCTGATAGGTGTCTTTACTTGAAACACTCAGGCAAATAACCGGCGTTTTCCTGAAGTTTTTCTGGTATGTACTGGAGTTAACAAAGTGTTTGAATATATTCCCGTGCAACTCACCAAAGTGTTCCGGAATAGTGAAATTCGCCTGGTTGTTATTATGCTCTGGCAGCAACACGCTGAAGTCATAATCGCGCACGTATGAAGAGAAGTTATTGCCCACAATACCATCAATGCGCTGCCCGGTTTTTTTATCGACAATCGTTGTTTGTAAAATTTCAATTGCCGGGAAAGTGGTGGTGGTTCCCGGAATAGCCATCTCAACGGAGATTATCTCCAGCTCAACGGCGTAGCGGTCACTTTTAGGGTTATCCCAATGGGCCAGGTTATTAAAACGGTTGTTAATCATCACCAGTGTGTTGCGCAAGTTCTGCTGGCGGTTGCTCCCACGGGCCAGGTTGGCAAAGTTGGTGGTAATACGCGTGTTTTCTGACGGGTTGTAATTTTCGTCGAACACACTGCTTGTAACCGTAAAGGTAAAATCTTTATTCATCGCGGTCATCATGTTATCAATAAGTTAATAGGCATAGTTATGCCAGAGCAGATGAACGAGAGAAAGAGAGTTAATTTCACTCCAACATGAACTATCTTCATGGTGAGTGGTGGCAGAGCGCGTGAGGTTTTGCGGCCGGGGTAAAAACCGGGCTACAGAGGTAATCAGCAAGTGCATTCGCGGGCTTATTTACTGAGGAAAATACGCAACCGCAGCCACTTTCATTACTCACGAGGTGAATGGTTACTGGCCGGACGCAGACAGGTTAGTTACTTTGCATTGCAGAAAGATATGGGCATAAAAACAAAAAGCCCGCTTAAGTTTCCTTAAGCAGGCTTCTTAAATTTGGCTCCTCTGACTGGGATCGCCTTTGCCAGTAACTGGCTAATAATTAAGCTAAATCGGAAGTCGCTTTCTGTCAAGACCACCAGAGTGACCACCAATGACACAGGTGACATAAAACTAGTTTGAGTTCCCCACTCTGAATGTGGTGAATCGCCAAGGATTATCTATTCATCATTTCTGCTCTCAAACTCAATAACAACGGAGGGGGCATCAAGTAACCCACCTAATCTGACCCCATTAGTAGGGATTACGTTGGCACAATTAACAGGATCAATTATGAGCCTGATTTCATCCGACTGACCTGTTTCAAGTCCTGACACAAGAGCCAGAATAAAGTTGCTTCCACGTTCCTTAGCGCGTAAGTACTCATTGTTAGACATCTCTATCTGGTTCTGGGGACCACGGCCAGTGGCTTTCATTTCGATAAACTGTTTCCAGTCAATAACGGCATCGGCACCCACACCATGATTGCGTCTGAAATCAATAATCCTCTGATCGTCGGTTGTGTCCAGAGCTTGGGAAAGTAGCTCCCAAGCTCTCTGCTCAAGATCTGCGTTGGTATAGGCAACCGGTGCGGGAACTGATGAACTTGGACCTAGTTGGGGCACTGGTGGGGTATTTTTCAGTCCTCGGGATCCTCCACGGGTGGCTGTAGATTTTGAGGGTGCAGCCTTGATCTGCAGCGAAGCTCCGACCATAGCACCTACCGATGGCTTCAGTGTTCTTGGCTTCGCTCCAACTGATCGGCTCTTCGGTGGAGTAACGTTAATTTTGTGTTTTACCGAACCGTTAATATTGGTGATTATATCTTCCATGGCTTCAGTACGAGCCTCGTCACTCGCAAGGCGGATTGCTTCTGCCGCTGAGTGACAGCTTTTTTGCCAAGCAAGAACCCATTCGCCATCAATTCGCCGACGTTCTTTTGCAGGAAACAGAGAAGCAATAAGCCATCCTCCAGAATCACGATTGCCGATTGCGTCATTATAAAAATGGAAGACTTCGGATTGGTTCAAACTCACGGCATTAAGAGCAACTTCAATAAATCCAGCAGGGAACTCCGAAGACAATGCACGGATTGTGATGGGGTGCTCGTAAACATAGAGCTGAGTATTCCTAAGAGTATCCCAGCTTATAACGAGTTTTTCACGTAATTCAGGGGTACTTCTGGCAAGCTCATTTGACAGGTGTTCAACAGCATGCCCAAAACGTAATCTTTCCTGGTCACCACGCTCTTTAGCGTAGGAATTATTACCGAGAATCTGAAGTTCAGGATTCAGTTCTTTTACTCTAAGTGCTTTAACCAGTCTAGGGAAATCCTGTATATCACAAGGCGGTATCCAGCAATGAAGGGTAGGAAGCCTCTTACTTAATTGCTGCCGAAGCTCTGGATTGTCCACGTAGTGAATTGGGCGTTGAGTTACCCAGCCAGTCGAGCAGAACAGTGGTAGTACCCGTAACTTATCTTTATGGTAGCGCTCTGCATGCTCCAGCAATTTCTCCATGTAACGATAAACATCCATAAGCTGAGATTCTATTCTTGAATCATACTGTTCACGAGTCAGTTCCCGACAGCATTGGATACAGTCATCAATGCTTGGTTCGGGGATATTCAGTGTACGCCAAAGGTTTTGGCAATTGGACGACGAGCCTCCAGGCACAAAAAGTCGCTGGCCATGGAAAATATCTAGCCCTCTAAGTAATTCGTTTGGTTTAGCCCATCCTTTTGAGGGAACATAAACGAGTCCTTTTCCCTCTAGAAAGCGACTCCTGAGCTCCTGGATAGTGAGTTCGCCCACTTTCGATGAAAAATATGACTCGGAAGAAGGACAGCGTTTTGCAATTGCACGGTAAATCGACTGTGTTTGAGTCTGATCTACCATTCTCGGGCTGTCACGTAAGGCCTTAAGTTGAGTTAGTAGGTCACTGATTCTGACATCAGTAATGATGCCTAATGCGGTTAAAAAATCGAGATCAATATCCTTGGCATTTACCCCGCAGATGAAGGTCTGGTAAAGCGTTTGAGTCTCTGGGGTCTTCAACACAGCAATATTAGAAAAAACAGTTTCTCCTTTACCGACCGCAACCCAATCGACACTTCTTAGTGTATTCAGCCACGCAGCTGTGACATTTCCCTTTTTATAAAAGTACTTAATCGCTTTGTGAAGGGAGGGGACCATTGAAACATGGGCATACAGGCGATGCCAGTTTTTGGAAAGGGTATGGACCAGCGCAGGACTTCGCTGTTTCGCGTGCTGCTTAGTGGCTTCCTTGATATTTTGAATGACATGCTCAAGATCTGGTGATTCATAGTCGTAATCAACCAGCTCAGCTCCATGTTCCCTGAGTTCTTTTTTACGGAGCTCTGTTCCCCAATAGAGGTTTTCATTCACTTTCTCTATACGAGGTGATGATTCAACCCCAAGCAGGAATAGAAACTTTCTGGGTCCCCGAGATTGTGTTCCATCCTCGCGTTTGCGTTTTGCTCCTTTGGTGATATTGGTTTTCAAAATGGTTTCATATTTGGCTCCAACCCATTGAATACCATCTGTTTTCCCGGCGGCATCAGGCCACGTTGAGTTTTCACCATCTAGGGTTTTACACAGATAGCTTTCTGAGAGGCGCACTTTTTGTCGGAGCATCCGAACACCATCATAGACATATCCATCCAGTTTGAGAATAGTGCCAATTTTAGTCCCTATAACCTTTGCTTCGGTGTCCCGTAGATAATCAAATTTGTCCCGAAGTAAGCGGAGCTCATCTTCAGATATTTCAATGCTGCTTTTTTCGAATTTCTCTGCAAAGGCATTCAGTTCGATAGCTGTGTCGGTTTGGCTGACAAAAGCGGCGTGGTTATCCAGCCATGCAATGACTGGTTCGCCAGTACTCTTATCAGCATAATCTGAATGCAGTCGTTCCATCAGCCCCCAGTGTAAAGAAAAATCAGAAGGGCTGTTCAAAACCAGAGGGATTGAAGTTTGCGCTTTCGGTTTGCAGGAAACTGGTTCATTAAGATGAGAAAGCAGGAAGGGACGTTCAAATAATTCGGTATTTTCATGATTCTCAACAAGGCATGCCCCTGCATTGACCCACCATGCCGCAGGTTTAAAATTGAATATCCGGTTTTCCATGGCATCAAGTAATTCACCTGTATCGACAAGTCTTGACACATTGAGTTCATCCATAACACTACGCCAGCGATCCTGGCTATCCCGGGTACTTCTATGTAAAGCATGCAAACCTTTATGAATGAGTTCGACATCCTCTTCGGTCAGAAAACCAGTTAGTATGTCTTCTTCGTAACTGAGATCAGAAAAAGGATAATTACCTAAAGGTAGTTGTATCAGGGCATGCTGAGATAACCATGTTCTGGTTGTTTTTAGCGCGGCTAAAAAACGCTTGTTAAGAATTGAGCTACGGCCTGGATCTACGCCCTCAATTGAGAGTGGAATGAGATTCCATGCCGTTTTGGGGCTGGTAATTAGCATCCCAGCGGCTATATTTCCAACGACTTCTGCAGTTCGATCTATTAACCATCGATTCCAGTCATTTTCTATAATGGACTCACGTGACGTACTAGGATCGAATTGTGCATCTAATGAAAAAGGGAGCGTTGAGGGAATATCGGTACGAAAGCCAATGAAGATTCCTGAGTTAACCGGCTGTGACGAAATGGCGATTGAAATATCTGTTTCTTCACTACGTGTTTTATGAGCTGGGTGTAAATGTTCAGGAACGGCTACCGATGCTCGCCAAACAGTCCAGTCATCCTCTTTACTTTTAGCGTATCGATATTGCAGCTTTCTGATTCCCGGGTGTTGCAGCTCATAACCAGTATCCTTCCAGCTTGAAAAATCCAGCGAGCGTTCGCTTTTTATACTGCCATCCAGTTCACACCATTTTAATTGGCTTACCGAACTTAGAAACAGTAATCCTTCATGGCGCCATGAATCAAACCATTCAATGAGCTCAGCATCATCAAAGGCTGAATTAAGATCTGCGACAATCAGCGTATGGTGTCCCGGGTCATAAAAACCAGGAAGAGCTGGTTCAGGTGGCAAGCGGTTAAAATCTAGTTGATTACATGAAAAATGGTAAGGCGCAGAGTGTACGGAAATTGAGTCGGCAATGCGCAAAAGAGTTTTCATCCCAATCCCAAATCGGCCACGTTGGTCTATTCTATTGGTCTTGGAAGTTTGGTAAGGAAGAACCATCCCAAGAACGTTGAGGCAGGTTACTGGAGTGCCATTGTGGACAAGTAGTAGCTGTTTACCTGCTTCAGTTGATCTTAGTCCAAACCATACCTTAGTCGCCCTTACATCATCTGCGTTCTGAATAATTTCGATGATACCTTGGAAGGTTGCCACCGCTAGATCTTCTGCGCTTGCAGCCGCACCCTTAACCATTTTTTTGAGTATACCGGCGGCGTTTTTAAGTTCGCCTGCAGCAGTGTCGATCATGGCATCTGCAAACTCGATGGTTCTGGGATCATGGATATGAACTGCTGCGGGATCATTATCAATGATAAGCCGGGCGGCATTTTGACCTTTAAGAGTATCTGAAATGTCTGGTGTATTACTGGTGTCTTGCGGAAGGGACATATAGAAAAAGGCTCGCTGAAATTGAAAACAAAGGCGGTTATCCTGCTAGTAGGCTAACCGCCATACCTGTTTTGTTAAGATGATGGGGCAGTTGTTCACTATCACTTCGCTCTATCAACATTGTACAGCACTTTTTTTGAGCAAGGGGCTCACCATGCCCCAGTTACGTAACCAGTTAGCTGCTTAGATTACCCTTTAGTGACTAAAAGCTGCGATGTTATCTCTCCAGATACGGATACATGCTAAAAAGAATCCCTAACTCTCAAGATTAATAAATAGATCGTTTCAATAAGTCGAGCTATTTAGTTGCTTTAGATATGCAGCTAGCAGCCTTTTAGATAAGCTATAGGCGTCATAATATATTTTGTACATTTCCTCTTTATCGTCTTTTAAAACACCGGCATGAACTAATTGAGATCTATACTCATAAAGATTATAGAATAACTTCGCATCCTTCCCTCCTAGTAAATTTTTTACCAATGTCTTGCAGCTTTTTCCTATGGATTCATTTCTGGCTGAGTCTAATGATTGTATGAGTTTTTTCTTGGTGTTTTCATCAATGTCATTCTTTTTATCAACAATATTCACTAAATAATCTATGCCTTTTTGCTCTTCATCGGATTTTCTGACTTTATTTGATAAGACTTCTATGACTGTCATTGAAAGTATTATCTTATTAATTAGTGAGTCCTCGAAAATTGATGTTGTAAATATCGATGTGGCCACTTCAAATTTTTTGAAATTATAATCGGTAATACATGTGTTATTAAGCTGATTGTAATTATCGCTAAAAAAGGAATGAAGTTTATTTGTGTCTGCAGGTTCTTTTTCCTCTGAAGCCTTACCGTCAAAGGGAATTGAGCCCTCTTGAAACATCACAATGCCGAATTTGTCACTAAAGTGAATTAGCGGCCTTTCATAATAAGTGTCGTATATAGTTGTATGCTTGGTAAAAAAATCATCTTCAATTATCGTTCTTATTTTTTCAAACATGGCTTCTGAAGCTAAATTTTTAGGGTAGGTTATTCCAATTCCTAATTCTGAAAAAGCTAATATCAAGGATTGCTCAACTTTTTTTGACGCAATAAAAGTTTCTTTGTAACTTAGGAATTCTGAGTTTTTGAAAACTAAAGTTTTAGTATCCTTTAAGGTCTGATTTGCATCGGCTTCAATGGTGTATTTATCTAAAAAATGCAGAGTATTTTGATCTGATCCTAAGGGTTCTGATATTTTGAATCGGATATAAAAATTCCACTTCATTTCACTTGGGTCAGAAATATATCTATTAGATGATTCTTCTTCTTTCTTCAATAATTCGATTTCAAATAGTTCAATAAACGTGGATGAGTCAGGTTGTTGGAGTTTTTCGGAGAAACTAAAAACCTCCACGATAATATCGTCGGTAGCTTCTTTTATCGTTTTGTCACCTTTCTCAGTTTGCTTCAAGATCAATTCTGGAAAAATTCCAACTAACTGGACAATACTATCCAATTTAATAGGGCTGTAAAAGGAAACACCAAAGAGTTTTCCTAGAAAACGTTCGCTCATAGTAACCTCGATTGTACATTAACAAAGTAATAACATGGGGCATGTATGATAATAGCTATTTCCTATACCATCGCCATGCTATTTTACATTTAAAAAGTTCAATTTATATGACCTTGGACAAAAAAATGCTGTGCTGACCTGCCTTGCCGGTTAGCGGAGTCGGCTGACGACCCGTCACGCCGGGGAGTCAGAGGGGGCAGCAATGTTCAAAATAAATATCA
Source organism: Mangrovibacter sp. MFB070 (assembly GCF_000705335.1). Taxonomy (NCBI): domain Bacteria; kingdom Pseudomonadati; phylum Pseudomonadota; class Gammaproteobacteria; order Enterobacterales; family Enterobacteriaceae; genus Mangrovibacter; species Mangrovibacter sp. MFB070. The sequence goes on along the minus strand of NZ_JJMI01000035.1, from coordinate 26,664 downwards.
GGCATGAGTCAAAAACAGACTCTGTAGAATGATTTTGGAATCAATCAAAATTTCTGTAAAAAATAGGGGTATAGTTCATTTCAATTCAATCCCACATTCTGAAATTAATAATTTTGTGTAAGTCGGAAAATGAATTTTTCTTATTTCTACGTGACGAATGGGACGACGTAACTAAAATACTCAGATTGCGCCGTCCTAACAACTTTCCACCGCTTGGCGTCAACAGGCTGTTCTCGCTTATCGGCATGAGTTAAAACCAGACGTCTCTTTGCGCGAGAAACACCGACGAAAAATGCGCAGCGATTCTCAGCTTCGTTACCAAAAAAAATCTCATTTTCGATTGCCATCATTACAACCGAGTCAAATTCCAATCCTTTACTTTTATGGATAGTCAGAATACGGACAGACTGGTCATTCGAAAACCGTTTTAATGCGCCCGATAAGTCTGATTCGCCTCCCATTAAATTCTCGATTCTTGCTCTGGTATCGCGGATAACTTGCTTCAGGCGTTCTTGAGATTCATAATCAGGTGATAACGCTACCAGCGTTTGCATGCCAATATGCTTCAGGAAACCCCCAACAAAAACCCACATACCGGAAAATGGAGAATCCGTTTTTTTGGCTTCTGATACTTTTCTACGCTGATTTCTTATCAACTGATCAAGGTCTTTACGTGCACTTGCCTGGGCTTCTTCATCAGCAAAAGGTACTAATTGATTCATCAGTCGTATCCATGCTTCAGGTTCTCTCTGGCCATAAAGACAAGATAAATAATCGACCACTAAACAAGCGGCTGGCTCGACCGAGATATCTTGCAATTGCTGTTCGTTCCGGTAAGGGATTCCGCGTGCTTGTAACTCTGCCATCAGGTGGTCAGCGTATAAATCTAACTGTTTAGAAACCAGAACTGCAATTTCTGCTGGCGGAATCCCCTCGTTATTTATCCAGCCACTGATCAAATCAGCTAGAGAGCAGGCTTCAATTCGGCTGTCGTCGAACCTCCATGCATACACCTCACCTTCATTTCCTTTCAATTGTTCGTCAGGCATTACTGATGCAGGGTCTAACTTACGAATAATTTCATTTTGAACCCGCAACAATTGGGGTTTAGAGCGAAAATTGCGATACATATTTAGTGGCACGGCATTAAAATCTTGAACAAAGTTCTGAAAAATACCGTCCAAAGCACCTGCCCAGGCCATAATTTTCTGCTTTGTATCACCAACAGCAGTTAGGCGAATTGTTGTCCCTTGAAAAGCTAGTTTCACTAAGTCATATTGTAAGTTTGTGCAATCCTGAAATTCATCAAGAAAAATATCACTATATGTTTGTCGAATTGCATTGCGGGCAATTTTTGATCTTTTCAATATCTGAATGGCTAGCGGAACAAGATCGCTGAATTCTATTTCAGTGCGAGACGGCCCTTTTTTTTCCTCTACAATGGTGTAACCAGCATCTAGGGCATATTCTCCCGAAAGAATAGGTCTGAAGCGATCGATGATCCGTTTGGCAAATGCATGAAAGGTATAGCTGTCAAAGCGTGAGGCTAAATCCATTCCACATCTGCGTTCAACACGTTTCTTTAGGTTTCTGCTGGCATCTACCTTAAATGAGATGGCCAGAATTCTCTTGGGATATCGGCATGTTCCTGTGCGCAAAAGGAAGTCAGCTCGTTGCGCTAGCATTTCCGTTTTGCCCGCCCCCGGTCCGGCAGTAAGTGCTAGGCAACGCTTACGCGCTTTTGCTGCTAGTTTTGCATTTGGTTCTAGCGTCAATCCATCAGCGGGTTGCCACTCTTCAACAGTAATCATTCGGGCTGCTCCGCGAGTTTGGCAATAACGGCCTCTGCCAGCTTGTCTAATGCGTGCGGCATGTCATCAAGTAGTTCAGCATCTGTTAGCTGAGTTAACGCCTCTATGTGTGCTGCGGGTTTACTTCCAAGCTTAAAGCGTTGGTGATAGGTGCCAAAGAGTGCTAGTTCGTCTTTATTATACTGAGATGAATCATGATGGCTTTTCCCGAGAACGGCTTTAATGATTGCCTCATCAGGTTCTTCTTTATCAACGTCATAAGCTTCAGGATAAGCAAGTAACATTGAAAAATCTAAATCCATCGGGTAGGAGAAAAACACGCCACGCTCTTCGAGTACGTCCAAATAATTCGCAAAGTTCCGAATCTTATGTGTTTCATCATTCCAGTCTGGAATGAGGTGATCATCGGGAAGCGTTTTAAGCGGTTCATGAATGGCAAACTGGTCATTAACGTACTTTATTCGTCCCCATCCTGCCGCATAGCGGCCTACATCAAGATCAAGCAATGTAAAATAGGGGATCTTCAATGCTGCAAGTAAACGCCAGAAATGATTAACATGTCGTCCCCCCAACGGCGCTATTGTGATGGCTGACTCATCAACGGGCGCGCCTTTGGCCTGAAGTAAACGAGGCAATACAATCTCTTCACTATCACCTTCGCCAAGCACTACCAGGCGTGAAAAATAGATTTCAGGAAATGCTTGGACTCCTTCCCGGACAAATTTGTGCGCCTCATCAGTTTTATCTGGCAATTTGATAGAAGTGACCTGCGTCTTTCGTGACTCATTCAATCGCAGATAACGTATCAATTCAGGAGCAACCCGGCGCAGCATTGTGGGTGCATGCGTTGCAATGAGAGCTTGCGCATCTACATTTTTCGTCATGGTATTCAAAGAGTTGACAATACGTCCCAGATAATGTGGAGAAAGACTGTTTTCTGGCTCCTCTAGGGCTACCAATGTGAAGACCGGTGGACGTAATTTATCGGGGTCAAAGGATTTATCTTCATCAGCAAGAACAGCTCTGCCTATCGCTTGAGATGATAATACAAGTGAAAGGTAAAGCATTGACTTTTGGCCATCGCTCAACCGGGAGAAATCGACAAATGATCCATCGTGCCCCGGAGTAAATGAAACCGATAAATGCCTCAACAGCGATTCAATTTCTGATGCAACAAAAGTAATTTTAGGATCAGCAAAAAACTTACCTTTATGCAGCGCTGCCCATGTTGTTTTTAAACTCTCACTGAAAGCATTGACTGAAGGATTTGATGCAAGGCTTTCGCTTATTTGGTCGGTCAGTCCTTTAATCGTAACTCGCTCAGCATCCCAACGGACAGCGCGAAGTAAACGCCCGAGCAACGCGTTCGCACCATAAGTTATATGGTCAGCGGGATCGCGTCTGGCTGGCAGATAATGTACCTGTATATGATTACGCTCAGCTCTGGGGACCTGAGCCACACTAAGAGGAGAGCCATCAGCATCAATATCTAGGACATATACCAGACCTTCATCAATGTCGCCATCCAGCCCCATAGTTGCAATAAGGCGGAAACGAATACGTGGAACACCTTCTGGCTCGTCTAAACGCATATGACTAAAATGAGGTGCTACGGTACTGTTGTCCTCATCCTGTGCTAGTTCGGGAAATAGAAAATCTGCCTCAATCCACAAATGGCGTTCAGAGGGGACCTCCTCCTCGTCAAAAGGGATGTGGAAATCTGAACGCTGAACTCGCCTTAGCGTGGGGTCAAATGCAAAGAGTCGGCATAACGCCTGAAGTACTGCGGTCTTACCGGAACCATTAGGGCCAATGATATATGTAATATCTTCAAGGTTCAGTTCAATTGGTTCCTTACCAAACGACTGAAAACCACATAAACGAACTGTAGCAAGCTTCATGCTTTTTCCTGAATAAGTTTATTTTGTTTGTTAAATCAATCAGTTGATTCATCGTTCACAAAGTGATTAAGTACTGAATCAGCCATCCTTATAAAAATAAAATTACAGAAAAATACCATTTCGTTTCTATAACAAACTTCAATATTACAATTTCACTTAAAATTTAAAAGGCATTCTTATGATTTATTCTAATCATTCAGTACCGCCCCTCCTGCGTAGTTGACTCTCAATTCATAACAGATGCAAATAAACTTTTTTATCAGGGTAAACGCAGGGAAACAAGGCCACTGCCTGAAGGTGTAAGCACACCCGTTTTAGTTCCACGCACTTTTTGAGAGTTCCGGTTTTTCAGCCATCAGCCGGTACTCTTCCGGCGTCAGGTTGTTCAGGGATTCATGAGGCCGCTCGTTGTTATATTCCATCAGCCAGCGCTCTGTAATTTCCCGTGCTTCATTCAGTGTTCTGAACAGGTAAAAATCCAGAATTTCTGTCCGGTATGTCCGGTTGAACCGTTCGATAAAAGCGTTTTGTGTTGGCTTACCCGGCTTGATAAATTCGAGCTGCACGCCATGTTCTTCAGCCCATTGTGCCAGCGCCAGTGAGACCAGTTCCGGTCCGTTGTCCATCCGCATCTTCAGCGGGTAGCCGCGGTTTACCACGATCCTGTCCAGCACCCTGACGACTCGCTGAGCCGGGATATTCAAATCGATTTCTGTCGCCAGAGCTTCACGGTTAAAATCATCCACCACATTGAAGGTCCGGAAGCGTCTGCCGCAGACCAGCGCGTCGTGCATAAAATCGATGGACCAGCTCTGGTTCATCGCCTCTGGCGTCGCCAGCGGAGCCGGATTACGCACCGGAAGGCGCTGTTTTCCCTTACGGCGAAAATTCAGTTTCAGCAGGCAGTAAATCCGGTGAACGCGTTTATGGTTCCAGGCGTTACCCTGCCTGCGCAGCAACTGAAACAGCTTCTTAAAACCATACCGCGGGTAGCGCTCCGCCAGCTCAGTCAGCACCTGAATCACCGGTTCATCACGCCGGGTATCGGGCTGGTAAACATAGACCGTCCTGCTCAGCGATAACGTCCTGCAGGCCTGGCGGATGCTCATGGCAAATTGTGCCGTCAGATAGCTGACGAGCTCCCGCTTTATCGCTGGTTTTAAAGCTTTTTTTCGATAACGTCTTTCAGTGCCCGGCATTCAAGGCTGAGATCGGCAAACATCTGTTTGAGGCGCCGGTTTTCATCTTCCAGGTCTTTCATCTTCTTGATATCAGACGCTTCCATACCGCCAAACTTTGCTTTCCAGTTGTAATAGCTGGCTTCAGAGATACCGGCTTCACGGCAGACATCCTTAACGGTACGTCCGGCTTCGACGGACTTCAGCACGGCAATGATCTGGTGTTCAGTAAATCGGGCTTTACGCATGGTGATCTCCTCAGAAGGACATAATCAGTATGTCGGAAGATCTCTAAAAGTGAATGGGCCGTTTTGCAGGGATGCTTACAACGGGGCCGCCATGAAATCACAGACCCTGCAGATGAAACTGTATGAACTGAATATCACGCCGTCACACAGCAGGCCACGGGTGAGTAACGATAACGCGTATGCAGAATCGCTGTTCCGGACGCTGAAATATGTGCCACAGTGGCCGTCGTCGGGGTTCAGAACGCTGAGTGAAGCGCGTCAGTGGGTGGAAAAATTTACCCACTGGTACAACGAAGAGCACCGTCACAGTGGGATACGATATGTGACCCCAGGGCAGCGTCACCGTGGAGAAGATAATGCCCTGTTGAAGCAGCGTGATGACCTGTACCGTATGGCCCAGAAAGCACATCCTGAGCGGTGGTCAGGCAGAACGAGAAACTGGCAGCCGGAAGGCCCAGTAACGCTGAATCCTGAGCGGGAAAAACAGGCAGCCTAAATCAACCCAGGGTGCCAACTACCTTGACACTTACCGCTGTCTACAAAACTTCATCAATCATAGTGCTGCTATAGCTCGCTATTTCTTTCCATCAATGATTGGTGGGAAAGGTGAGAAGGTTTTACATAAGAATCGTGCTGAGTATCTGAGGCAGATTTTTGATGTGACAGAAAGCAGCCCTTTGCATGATAAGAAACTTAGAAATGCAATAGAGCACTTTGATGAACGACTGGATATGTATCTTGAAGTTGGAATTGTAGGACATATCTTTCCAAGTCTAATCTTGGACAAACCAGAAGAAACAGATGTGCCGCATCATATCTTCAGAGCCTACTATCTAAATAATGGAATTTATCAAATATTGGGGGAAAGACATAATGTTCAACCCATTCTTGATGAAGTCATGAGAGTTCATGAATTGTTGGCGACGTTTGATGAAAATGGTGGGATATTTGGAACATAAAAAGCTCCTTTGGGTGTTTTTTATTTTAGATTTTGGATGCTTCACGTGACCTGCTCCCCGTAGATTAATATGTTAATGCGTTAACAAGCCGTCCTCTTCGGCGGTTCAGGCGGTCCTCTTCGTGCCAGGAGTAATCAATCGGGAACAGGTCAGAGATACAGATTAAACGACCCGTTACAGATACCAAACTGCATGGGCATGGGCATCCATCGCGACTACCATTCTCTTTTTAGGTCTTACTGAAAATAATATTTAAAAGTAGAGAACTAGGAGACCGACTTAGCCAAAAAATGGGATTTGAAGATTATGATCTTACCTCTTATTGACCTGTTTGGAACTCCATACACACAGTTACATGAACTGCTGTTTGACATCCCCATATCAGGCAGCAGTTCATGCCGCCAAAACTGTGGGTACAGACCAAGGATTAACTTTCCATATCGAAGACGCTATAAAGCAACACCCTTCGTGGTTGTCTTACATGCCAGAAACTACACCTAAGCCGATTGCAGAATATCAGGGAGATACTTATTGCTGTGATCTAAAGGCAGTATCAGAAGCAATTCGCTTAAGTGGTAGGCCGGTGATGCCAGGTCAATATCTATTTCATGGCGGAAAGTGGCCCGCTGAATATAAAAAAGGCGTTATGTTTGAAACCACTCGGCCATTATCAACAACATTATGTCCCAATATCGCGATGGGAGTTCCACAGTGGCATGGTAGGGCATATCGTAATAATGCAATTGATCTATTTGTACTTCGGGTTAGTGAACCACGTGCAAAAGGTTTTTTCTTTAACAGTGAAGATATAGATACAGGGCATGAGAAAGAACTGTTTTTTGAGCAAGGGGTAAAACTAACACTTACAAGCTGCGAGGATATTAAAAAAATTCCTGTTGCCGATTTTGATCTTAGTCGCTCAGCACAAAACACCAAAGACGTACCTGTACGAGTTTTAGCTATCGAAATATCCTGATTTCAAAATATTGGTCAGGAGATGGGGCTACGAAATACAGCTCGGCTTCTTTTCATTGCCCCGTTCTCTTCACAATGCTTAACAGTTTTGTTTACAACCATCATAAAAATTAAAAATGCAAATATAATAATTCCATTTTTAATAAAGTATAATTCAACACCCGGAAAATTAAATAAATTGATTAATCACCTCCTTATCGGAATTACTTTTCAATGGATTGTACGTTATCAGTTTTTCAGGGTCTAGTATCCACATATCTCGCGGACCATAATTAGTAAGCCTTCGGCCCGATAAATATATGCTCGGTTCACTATCCATCCTGTTCATCCACAGAACACCAAGTTTTTGACTTGATAAATGTTCATAGATTTTTAGGATTTGGGGCGCACCTCCAATTGATGAGTTTTTGAATTCATAAGAACTTTCATTAACTTTGTAAAGCATGTCTCGAATAACTTCAAATGGTTCCCATTCAAATTTAACAGTATTTTTTATGCCTTTTTCTAAATTATCCAGCTTTCCTCTTGATTTTAATTTTTCACGAAGCATAGCATTAGCTTTAATTACATGTTCTTCATCACCAGTAAATACAACAGGTGATCCATATATTTCACGTGCAGGATCCGCACGAAAAGAGTTGGTACTCTTTTGATAGGTGATGTGCCAAATCATGAATTTTTTTCTTATCCATGAATATCCCCCGAATATGAATTTTGCATCGGGTATATCCATGTCACCTATGGCATCGTGAATTTGCTCTCTCAGCCGTTCAAAAATTTTAAGAATATGGGTTTTGAGTTCTTTAATATCTTGGGCTCGTGAGGAGCAACGATCATATATATCAATTGCTGATGCCACTTGATGCATCAAAGGATATGCCCAACTAGTATCACCTGCGAAACATATGAAAGCATCTGAACGAGGCAGAGTTATTATCTTCTGCCCACAATCCATTTTCATACCACCATTTAATCTACTATCTGATACTACAATCAATTCTTTGCAATTTCTTAAAGTTCTTACCCAAGCTGCGGCTATAGTCATCTCAAGATCCTTAATTAATTGATTTTGTAGCCTACTCCAGTTGTTAAACATAACACAATGCTTGGTTAGAATCTCACGCAGGACAGGCTTTCACCCCAAATGCTTGCCTGACTCGTACCAGATTGTGGTGCAAGATTGCGATCTGACCGCTCCTCGCTCACAGCGGACATTTCGCGGACCAAAGTCCGCTCAGTGCCAGGAGCGGACGTTGCTAACATAGAGATGCATTAATCTGCGGGGAGCAGGTCACCGCCGTTCACTAAGTCAGAATCGGCCCAAACTCGTTGGTAGACAGAATATCGGCAAAACGATACCTTACTCTCAAATCCTTTAGCCCGCATATCGTTTTTTCTTGAGAAACGTCGTATTCGAAAAAGCGCTTTGACACCTATCAAAGGTTTCTGTCGCGGCTAGGGTCGTATACGGCATTCTGTTGATCTTGAAAAAACATAAAATATGATAGGGGGACAATTGGAAAGATTCCTGAATAAATTTGGTTATTTCAAAAGAAAGAAACCAGTAAGACAATACAAAAAAATTGAGTACAGGGCCCCAGGCGCTCCTGAAGAAAATAGCCAGCGCCTTATTGAGCTCACAGAGCAAGGCAATGAATGGGCTAGAAATAAAGGAGAAGATTACTACCAGATTATAGGTATGTTCTTCACAATCGTGCTACTTGTTGAGCACAAAATGATAAACCTTTTAGCAGTTATTGATGAGTCCATTGACAGTAGAATGCTTGGTGAAAAAATAGATATCTTCAAAGACTTCTTGAAGATGTATGAACCAGAAGAAGATGAAAGCATTGAGGAGTATCGTTTGCTGATACAGCCTCTAAACGAAATAAAAAGTATCCGAAATTCACTAGCTCACGATATCACGCAGCCTATATTTGGTTATAGTACATTTAAGCAAGTGGATTCTTATGTTAAGAAAAGACGACCTGACATGCATGCATGCTTAAACAATTGCGAAGATGAAAAAGCCAAATGCATGGCTTTGCTAGCAACGTTTGGATTTATATTTTCTTTTGAAATAGCGAAGCTTCGGATAGGCATTGAACATTAAATGTATAATTGATTCTAATCGTTCACTATGGTCACTTTGGCGACCTAACTGACTTGCTCCCAACATGACAATGTTAGTATTTCAACCATGAGTGAGCTTCCGCTATTCGCTCGTTGCCGACTGTCATGCTGAATCGTGTTCTAATAAAGAACACGGCCAGATCAAGTCTGAGCCAATACACCTAAAGTTATGAGCGGGCTCTTTGCCGCCCGCCCCCGGTAAGTGTCAAGGTAGTTGGCACCCTGGGTTGATTTAGGCTGCCTGTTTTTCCCGCTCAGGATTCAGCGTTACTGGGCCTTCCGGCTGCCAGTTTCTCGTTCTGCCTGACCACCGCTCAGGATGTGCTTTCTGGGCCATACGGTACAGGTCATCACGCTGCTTCAACAGGGCATTATCTTCTCCACGGTGACGCTGCCCCGGCGTCACATATCGTATCCCACTGTGACGGTGCTCTTCGTTATACCAGTGGGTAAATTTTTCCACCCACTGACGCGCTTCACTCAGCGTTCTGAACCCCGACGACGGCCACTGTGGCACATATTTCAGCGTCCGGAACAGCGATTCTGCATACGCGTTATCGTTACTCACCCGTGGCCTGCTGTGTGACGTGGTGATATTCAGTTCATACAGTTTCATCTGCAGGGTCTGTGATTTCATTGCGGCCCCGTTATCCGCATGCAGCACCAGTGGCTGACGCCAGCATCCCTCACGCATTACGCTGCGCTGCATTAACGCCGCGGCCTGTTCGCCACTTTCTGTTTCATGCACTTCGTAACCCGTGATTTTCCGGCTGTACAGGTCGGTTATCATATACAGATAAACCAGTGGCCACGCACCACCGAGGGTAACCAGGTGATGTCCCATGACCACACCTGGCAGGGGGCACTGGCGGTGAATGTCGTCGGTGCCGGAACCCGTTGTGGCCGTGACTGGCGTCCCCGCCGGTGGACTTCGCCATAACGGCGAAGCACCCGGTAAAAGGTGGATTCGCTCGCCAGATAAAGGCCTTTATCGGCCAGTTGTGGCACGATTTGGGATGGCGGCAGGCTCGCGTATTCCGGCTGATGGCAGATATCCCTTATCTGTGCTTCTTCATTCACACTCAGGCGATTAGAGGGCACTGGCCGTACTGCTTCGGGTCTGCCGTCACAGGAAGCGTGTTGCCACCGCCGCCAGGTACGCAGACTGATGTTCACTTCACGGCAGGCGACGGCACGTCTTGCACCGGAGACCACGGCTTCATTAATCCACTGGATGAACCGCTTCCGCTCATCAGCAGGCGTCAGTCTTCCCCGTCCGTTTCCCCGTAATAGTCCGTGAGCTTTTTTCGCAGCACCAGTATGGCCGCCGCCTCCGCAAGGGCTTTTTCCTTACGGACCAGCTCTTTTTTCAGTGCCTTATTCTCTTTCTGGCTTTGCTTCAGGGCCGCTTTATCGGCGGGAGCCTCAGTCTGTATAAAGCCCTGTTTCCACTGAATAAGCTGCTCAGGATAAAGCCCCTTTTTACGGCAGTATTCTGCGATTTCAGCCTCGCTGAGTGTGGCTGTTTCGACGAGCGCGGCAAAACGCGCCTCTGTTGACCACTGTTCGCTGTTTTTACTGTTACCCGGCACCGGTTTCCCCTCTGCTTTAGCCTGATTACGCCAGTTATACAGGGTAGCTTCGGATATTCCTTCCATCTGTGCAACAGCAGCCACGGTCATGTTGTAAGGGGGAAGTAATTTCGCCAGTGTTGCAGCCTTACGCTCCGGTGAAATACGTTTCATTTGTCACTCCATCGCCCTCAGGATGATTTTTCAGAGGGGGTGACAACTATCCTGACACTGAGGGGGCCGCAGATTTCATCTTTTGTGTCATAACCCATCAAGCGCAGCGCCTTGTTGACTGTGTTTTCGCACATCGGCTTACATGGATTATGGTCACCGGGAAATATCAGTTCCTGATGCCCGGATATATCTCGTATCTGTTTCAGGATAGCGATGGACTGACGAGAGAGGGGGACGATATGTGGAGTGCGCATTTTCGCGCCACGCCCAGAATAACGCACTCCGGGGATGGCCTCACGAGTGGCAGGAATGGTCCAGATTTTGTTTCTGAAATCGATCTCAGACCAACGGGCGAAACGTAGTTCGCTGGAACGAATGAATAAGTGCAGGGTGAGAGATACCGCCAAACTAGTCAATTCTCGCCCTTGCTTGTAGTCCTCAATGCGAGTCAATAGTTCCGGTAGTTTCTCCAGCGGAATGGCTGGGTAGTGGTGTTTAACGGGCGGGGCGATTATACCGTCCAGATTGGCCGCCGGATTATGCTCTATCAACTCCTGATGCGCGGCATGACGCATGATATTGTACATATGCTGCCGAGTGCGTGCCGCCACTTCCAGCAGACCTTTTTTCTCAATCCCTTTCAGCAGGTCGATGAAATGGCGGGTTTTCAGTTCTGTGACTGGCAGTTGTCCAATTATCGGAAAGATATGATTGTTCATGCTGGCAAGCAGACGGGCGGCATGGTTTTCTGACCATGTTCGGTTGCTTTAATGCCAGTCCAGTGCCACATGTTTGAAGGTTTTTTCGGGTGAATGAGTGGTTCTTTCAGCAGAACGTTGTTGCGCTGGATTGATATTCTGCGCCAGCAATTTGCGGATTCCGTCACGTTGCTGACGAGCGTCGGCTAAAGATACGTCGGGATAGGCACCTAAGCCGAGCCGGGACTCTTTTCTATTGATGCGATATTTGAGATACCAGAGACGTGAACCGCCTGGATTAACTAAAAGGTACAAACCGTGAGAATCGGAAACTTTGAAGGGTTTTACGGATGGTTTTAAGTTGCGGATTTTTGAGTCGTTAAGAGACATTTGGGGGTCACTCCGTCATCGAACCAACTTGACCCCAAATCTGACCACCAAATTCTCCCGATGCGGAGGGTAAACTGAAAATGCATCGGGAAGACTTTTCACGCTAACTTATTGAATCAGCATCACATAAGGATTCGCAAAGCGGCATAAAAACAAGAATTTGGCTCCTCTGACTGGACTCGAACCAGTGACATACGGATTAACAGTCCGCCGTTCTACCGACTGAACTACAGAGGAATCGTGTGAACGGGGCGAATAATACTGAGCCTGTAGTTATGTGTCAACACCCTGGTTAACATGCTGATTCAATTGGTGAATTAACGGCCATTTCGGGTGTTTATTGCACGGGATACAGGGGCTCGCCACCCGTTTTAAGCCGCATTTGCGGGTCCTGGCGGTAAAACTGGCAAAAACGCTGCCAAAGTGACGGAAACCGGGTAGCAAATAGGTCTGGCGCGCTGAAAAAGTACTCAGTTAGAACAGCAAAACACTCAGCAGGGTCTGCGGCCGCCCAGGCATCAATACTGGCTGCACTTTCGCCCACCAAATCAATTTCTTCCTGGATTGTTGCCATTGCGGCGTTCAGGTCATGCTCCCAGCCAGCGACGTCACGTAACGCAATCATTGGCACACCGTTGGTTACGCCATTATTCCGGCCATCCAGTTTGTGTGCCACTTCATGAAAAATAAGGTTAAAGCCGGAGGCATCAAAAGAATCCTGCACATCGAGCCAGTTCAGAACTACCGGCCCCTGTTGCCAGCTCTGGCCAGACTGCACAATATGTTGGTGGTGAACCAGGCCAAAGTCATCTATCCATTCATCATCGACAACGAAAGGATCCGGGTAGATAAGTACTTCATGGAAGCCATCCAGCCACTCAAAGCCCAGTTCAAGTACTGGCAGGCAAAACAGCAGGGCGATGCGGGCACTATTTTCTTCGCTTAATTCAAGCCCCTGCAAAGGCACCAGGCGCTTATGCTGTAAAAAGCGGCTGGCCAGGCGCACCAGTTTTTGCTGCTCTTGCGGATCCAATGGTGCAAGTACCGGGATTGCCAGTGCGTTTTTCCACACGGGAGAAAGTACCTGTGATGTATCGCTTTCTTGCCATGGCCATTTAATCATCGTTATTTGCTCGCAATCTCGTCAGTTAAACGTAAAGCGGAGACTGGGGACTGTTAAAATGCCAAAAACCGGTGCATCATGGCAACCGTTGACGCGGAGAGGTGCCGGAGCGGCTGAACGGGACGGTCTCGAAAACCGTTGAGGGGGTAACCCCTCCGAGGGTTCAAATCCCTCTCTCTCCGCCAGTATTCAAACACTTACCCTGCTTTTTTTCAGTGACAAATGTCCCGCTAAGACAACCCGTCAGGAAACCGTCATACTGTAATTTACCGGTGTATAAATAAAGTTCACCTTTATCATTCAGTACCCGCCAGACTGGATTTACGTTCACATTCTCTGTTCTTGCCCATTGCGGTCGGTGTTGCTGTTTTCTTGCCTGATTCCACTGGTGCAGCCCTGAGCCCCGGGTCGTTATCCCCTGATTTGTGGCAAATATCAATCGCTGTGTAGGGGCGATTGTCCGGCCTTTGATCTACTTCACACCTGGTAACTGTATTCATGCTGTTGCTGATGTGTGCTTTGCCAGGCTGGTGATAACACCGGAGCAATGGGTATCACCCGGCTGGCGCTACGCACCTGAGTTACAGATGATAAACCGTTTTCATTGCTTTGCTGGAAGATTCAGGTAACAAATATTTACCGGGAGAATAAAAAAATCCCCCCGGGGATAGTGGGGGGAAGACAGGAATTTCAGAATTGAACAAAAATGATGATTCGCAGTGATATGCAGAACCTGAATAGCGTCTCTGCATGTATGAAGAGTATCCCGCATATAAAATAGTAGCAATGTACCCTTTATCATGACTAAATGTATTGAAAGTAATGTGGTGAAGGAAAATGCTTCTTATTAAACCGGGTGGCAAGGGCTTTATACGTAATTATTAATAAACATTTACTGAGGGGGTTTGAGCAGTTTAACAGCTTTTTATGAACAAGATGTACCAGAGGGTGAGTTTCACTCATGCAAGCCATAAATCTTCTTCATTAGGGTGAAGTCTTTGGCAATGTTTTTAGCATTACAGGCTTTCCCGGGCAGATCAATGGCCCTGATGCCACCCTTGGCTGTAATAATAAAATTGCCTTTATGTGGGTCGCCAGAAATAATGCCTTGTGAGTGCATTGTAGTAACCGCAGAAATGATTTTTTGACTGAGCATGGCGGGCATGTTGTTTGGCTGGCTTGCATTATCGCCTGGAATAAACTCCAGTAACATAATGGAAAGATAGGGGAAGCTTAAGATTTTCTTTTCAGCCAGCAAAAAGAAGTCGTTAGGGATCATGCATCCATTATCGTGTGCGCTGTCTATTTTCCTGATAAGGTTTTCATTGTAACTGCCCCTGAAGAGCGATTTGATAAATTTTTCCACGCGTTTTCTTTGGGGAGAATAAATTTTGATCACATACAGTTTTTTGTCGATTTCAATGAGTGAAACCCGGGTGTGCCTTGAACATTTATAAGTTTCCACCAGCCTGGCATTGAGTGATAATATACTTTTGAAAATACCACAGTAATCATTTCGTCCTGCTTTGAAATGGAGTTGGTAGCCTTTGTATACCCCTGTTTGTATCATCTTCAGTGTTCATCCGGTCAGGTGTATTTAACAGCGCAGTGAGTTAAAACCCGGCAGCGTGAAGTTCAGTAGCATGAACTTAGTTGTCCGGTCACTCTGGTTACTGGAATAAAATGTTCACTAAAAGACCCCTGCCGGCCTGGCAGGGGAAACGGATAATTCTTTATTGTAATACTCAAGACAGCAGACTTGCTTCACACAAACAGTAGAACAAATCGCGCCTGAAATGTTTAATGAAAAATATTCAGAATGAAATTTATTATTGTTAATAACGTTTTTTGTGAAAAAAATCCCCCATGAATGGGGGAGGTGGTAAGAAATACAATTGAGAAAAATAAATAATGATGATTACAGGGTGAATATGAGTTCCCCTGCACCAATAATATGCGTGTCATTGATTATAAAACAAATTATGATTTATCATGCTTAATCTGATATAAATTCATAACTAATATAGTTATGCACTCGCCAGAAAATGGCGTGTTTACCCTACCCACTCTGATGGTGTGTTTGCGTGAGCGAGGTAGTGATATGAATAAAATAAAAAATTGATATTAAAATTAGTCCATAGGGTATTTATTATGCTCTGGTTATAGTAATAATGCTGTGTAGATCGTGTTTAACTTATTTTTTCAATGATTGTATATATTTACAACCCCGGTTCTCCCGGGGTTTTTTTATGCTATTTTATTAATATGATTTCGCTGCCTCCCATCTGTTTGCTGTAAGTGAATTTAAATAATTATTGTTGTGAATAATCATCTGTTGTCGCGGAAGCAATATTCATTAGATTAGCGCGGATTGCCACGCAGGCTTGTTATACCCGAGGCTGGTAAATAAATTTCAAAGGCAGGAATACAATAATGCGAAAAAGCATACTACGCGGTTTAGCTGTTTTGGCCGGTACATTAATAGCAGTAAATGCCGCAGCAATGGATAAAACAACTGGCGGCGCCGTTGCTGGTGCGGCTGTAGGTGCAATGACCGGGAAAAGTGCAGGCTCTGCAGTGAAAGGAGCCCTTGTTGGCGGTGGTGTAGGCGCAATGACTGAACATGGTAAAAAAGGGAAAGCAGCGCGCACCGGTGGGGCTGTGGGTGCTGCGGTTGGCGCTGGTGCAGCTGTGGCAACTGGCCACGGCGTGCTGCGGGGTGCTGCTGTTGGTGCTGGTGCCGGCGGTATGATAGGGCGCGCAGCACAATAATCCTGGCACTGTTGTTACTCTTTTGCGGTGAATCCCCCTGAGCGGAGGGGCGTTACAGTTTCAATGCAAAGTGTCGTATGCGTATTGCGCGCGAGCCAGGTGGCTGTACTGGCTCACCGGGAGGCACCCGGCACCGCAAATCCTCTTCAGCAACGTTAATTGCGAAAAATATTGCGATAAAAAAAGGAGCCGGTTGGGCTCCCTTTTTTACTAACGTTTATATGCTGCGTGTGGTTGTCAACAATAATTAAAACTCGTAAACCACGCCCAAAGCGACAATGTTATCTGTGGATATATCGCTGTCACGATAGAAATCCCCATCGTCAAGCAGGTTTATTTTGTAGTCTACATAAGTTGAAAAGTTTTTATTCAGGTAATAGGTGGCACCCAGGTCAATATATTTTACCAGATCCTGGTCACCATAGTAACCTAAGTCATCCCCACGTGAAGACAGGTAAGATACTGACGGGCGCAGCCCGAAATCAAACTGGTACTGCGCAGTAATTTCGAAGTTTTTCGTCTTATTTGCCACGTTTTGCTCATTGCTTCCGTAAGGTGTCATATTGCGGGTTTGTGAATACATTGCTGCCAGGTAAAGATTGTTGGCATCGTATTTGGCGCCAATAGTCCAGGCTTCGGCTTTATCCCCTTCGGCGGTGGTAAAATGAACCTGATCATTAGTGCGGTCAGAGGCACTGTAGGCTGCCCCCACACTGAACCCCATACCGACATCATAGGTGGATGAAATACCAAAACCATCGCCATTACCATTGGCCATTGAATGCCCGGTGTGTTCACCATCCTGATCTTCATTTTTACCCTGGTACTGCAAAGCAAAGTTCAGGCCGCTTACCAGGCCAAAAAAATCAGTATTACGGTAGGTCAGTACACCGTTTGCACGCTGGGTCATAAAGTTATCTGAGTGAGTGTAGCTATCGCCACCGAACTCAGGCAGAACATCTGTCCAGGCCTCAACGTCATACAGCACGCCATAGTTTCGCCCGTAATCGATAGAGCCGAATTCACCCAGTCTCACCCCGGCAAAACCAACACGGGTCCAGGAATCATTATCGCCTTCAGCCTGGTTGGCCTGCACCTGGTATTCCCATTGCCCGTATCCCACTAACTGGTCGGTGATTTGTGTTTCCCCTTTGAAACCAAAACGGATATAAGACTGGTCGCCATCATCCCCTGAATTATCAGAAAAATAGTGCAGGCCATCTACTTTGCCGTACAGGTCCAGCTTGCTGCCATCTTTATTATAAACTTCAGCGGATTGTGCCGCACCAGCTGCCAGTAAGGCCGGAACGACAAGTGCCAGTACTTTTCTTTTCATTCTGTATATCCTTTTAACTTTGTATGGATAATCAATTTTTTTTGAAAATATATGCCGTGTTTATATGAAAATAAGAGAACGGCAGTGTGGAGGCTACAAAATTAATTCTATACATTAAAAAATATATGTTAAAAATATTAAATTTAATATTCATTATTAATGTTGTGCATAATTAATCAGCCTGGGTGGCTGATGTTATTATTACATAGGGGTTATGAATGTATGTTGTTTTTCACGGTGAAACGTGGTTGGTACTATAATTACGTTATTACCTAACTGTTTTATGATTGTATTTATCGCACATCCCTGTTTGTGATGGCCCGGCTTCGGTCGGGTTTTTTTATTGTGTGTGAAAAGGATAAATGATTAAGTACAGACCAGGTTCCAGGTGATAAGGCGCTATGCTCGGTGGTCACTCTTCTTCAAGGTGTCTCTATCCAAATCATATAACTTATTGATATTACGGTTTATTATTGGTGATGATTTCAGCCCTGTTTCTGCCGCCTTCCTTGGCCTGATAAAGCGCGATATCTGCTTGCTGAATTAATGAATCAAAACTGAGTTGATCATGCCCTTTGGCGCCACCAATGCTTACAGTGACATAGTCGGACACTGCTGAAGAAGGGTGTGGTAATGCCATCAGTTTCAGTGTGGACTGGATCCTGTCTGCCAGTTCATAAGGGTCAAAATCTGCATTACCTGTGGCCAGGATTACAAACTCTTCACCACCAAAGCGGAACACGTTATCGGTGTCTTTTCGTACTGCATTCTTGATGCACGAAGCAACCTTTACCAGGCACTTATCACCGGCAATGTGGCCCAGAGTGTCATTGTATTGTTTGAAAAAATCAATATCGATAACAAATGCATAAATGAAGATGTCGGCAGGAATTCTGTTCTTGATGCTTTCAAAGCAACTATGCATGCTGCGCCTGTTCTTCAGGCCGGTAAGGCTGTCGTAATCGGAGGTTTTTTTTAACGTCTTAATCAGTGTTTGATTCTCTCGTTCACTCTTAGTGGCACGCTCGTACCATTCAGCAAGAATGTAGTATGCAGTAGTAACCACAAACAAAATAATCACGCCCCCCGTTAACTGCAAACCGGTGAAAAAATCACGCAAGAAAAACTCAGAAAAAATAAGAATAAAAAAAATCGGAGCCGAGAAAAGGATCAGTGCAATGGGCATGGTATAAAAGGCAATGGTTGCGGGTAACAACGTTATAATGCTTAAATTTAGCGATATAATAGTGTCATTGAAATAATTTAGTAGTATATAGATAATGACTGCCCAAAGCAGACCCATCAAGAAAATCACAGTATGGAACGAATAAAATAACGCAGGGTGCTCTTTTTTATGAGCCAGATAAAATATTGCCAAAATAGAAAAAGACAGCGTGATAATAGTTATATACAACACAGTTAGTCGCTGATAAACGTAGTTATCGGTTAAATCATAGGAGCCACGGATAATAAGCCACACGCAGAAAATAACATTTAGTAGTGAAAACCAGATACTTCCTTTTGATATATCTGTATTTATTGTGTTGCTGGTTTTCATCACCTGACTCCAGCGGATGGCAGTTAATATCAATAATGCTAGTACGGTTATGGACATGTGTCAAAATTTGCCTTGTAGCTTAAATGTTATTAACCAATTGACTTTAATGTATTTTTTAAGGGTTTTACTTATGGTAATGGTGGGCAGAGGTCTTGCTATACTGGCGCTTGTGCCTGTTGTACCTCATAGCCACTGTTTTAACCGTTACAGCGGTAAGTAGATTATCAGGATGGTTTCTGCTGGCATGGTGGGGTGAGTATCCAGGGCTATGGCACGTTGCCAGAAGTGAGGGGATGACGGCATTGTTATGGGTATCCATGGAGAAGGGACGTATATTATTTACCCGTGACCTGGAGAATTAACCCACTTTTTAATAATTATTTATAATGACTTTGCTTATGATTAGAAATCATAATTCGCTTGATTACTCGTTTCACCCAATGTTTGTGGTGAGTTGTGCTGTAACGGGTGTTGCCATTAAGTCATTGATATATTACTTTCTCCCGGCATTCAAATAAGGGTTTAATTGTTATTAACCAATTTATAGGGATCTGTCGGCAATGAGGTTTATTTCACAGCAAAAAATTACTATCCTGGCTTCTGCATTATTTATCTCTGCATGTGCGCCTGGTTCTCAAACCGGGCAAGTTAGTTCAGGAACTGATGCTCAAAAAACAAACTCTGAAAAATATGCTGCAAGGAGAGAATCACTGCTGCAAGGAGTAACTATTGCATCCACGGGAAATGTTTGTGTTGATCACTTTAACTTTATTAAAGATGAGCATGAAAGGAATTATATCAGCTATTCGAAAGTGTACAGTAAAATTGGTGATGGCTACCGTTTCTTGAATACAAATAAAAATATCATGGATAAAGATGCTCGTGATATTTATACCATGACACTGGATATGAAGTTAAACACACTTTGTTCCAAGGTTCGCTACTCAGGATATTCATTGATTAGAGAAAAAATTAAAGATCTGGATATGATTTAATTTCTAGATGGTGATTTACTCATCCCATGGTTTTTTAATAAAGTCATGGGATGTGTTGGTTGTTAAATGAACACCGTTTTACGGTGGCAGTTTTCCGTGGGATGCATCGTACCGCCTGTATGTTTACAGGTGACAGTAGTGCCAGGTTGTTACACACAAGCTCAGTAAAAAATGTTGATAAGGATGCATAAAATGTTTAGCCAGGTATTGAAGCGAATTATTTTTCTGGCAATGTTTTCTTTTCTCAATGCCTGTTCAAACCATGAGCAGAGCAATGTGCAGGCGGTTGATGCAAACGCGTTACAAAATGCGGCAATAGCCGATGCAAATTCAATTCCCCCCGCGGGCAATACCGCACTAACGGATGGTAAGACAACCAACTCTTCAAATAGTTTATGTATTGACTACCTTAATCTAATCAAAAAAAATCATGATAAAGATTACGACCAGTATGCTGATGAATACACCATAATTGGCGACGGATATGATTTTTTCAACCGCAACAAAAATATTATGGATAAAGATGCCCGGGAAATGTATCGCAGAGCACTTGAAATGAAGTTGCATACGCTATGCTCACGGGTTCAGTATTCAGCCTATAAATTGATTCGGAATAAAATTAGCGAACTACCTCAATAGGCAGTGTGCTCCCTGTTTTGGGGGTGGTATCACCATGGAATCGGCAGAACAGTTCTGGTTCTGTATTCAATGGCTACCGGGTTATGGTAATAGCAATACTCGCTGGTATTAATTCCGGCAGGTGCTCATATGCCTGATATCTATTTGCTGTGACATTTCCTTTGCAAGTGAGGAAAGAACTTTTTGCTGGTTATCTCTGTTGAGTTATTTGGTGTAAGTTAATGGCAAGGTAATGCGAAATATGATTTTATTTAATTATCCATTTCTGTATAGATCATAATTAGCATCGCCTTGAATATATTTGGTGTGTCTCTTCATGTGCGCAAAGTTCGCAGATAACGTGTTAACAAGAATGTGGGTTAATTTAATCATGCCTTACTTGCGGCAGCACTTCAGGTAAGCCTGGTTTTTTATTAAGGGTACGGGATGAACCATATCGATGGCTTTGGTAAAAATGGCAAAATAGCAAGTGAGTATTTTACTTGGGTGCAGATTGAAGGGGAGTATCTGCGGCGCCTTTTAATATGAATTTGCAGGGCTTCTGAATATTCAATGAGGGAATTAATCTGCTGTTGAATGTTACCTGATTTTTTCTCATGTCTTTCGTTTTTCTCGCACAGTTTTGCTTTGCGCAAGCTTGTGACGGGTTTTCTATGGTTATTTTCTATGAAAAATTATATTCCTCCAAAAGGAATGAGAATAACAGCCTGGGGATTGTTAATATTCCAAATCATAATGCCGTTGCTATTCACAACGGTATCAGTTGCCCGGGCTGCTGAGTACGAGGCAAATGATGCCTGGATGGATAATACGATTCAGGGGCTTGATTCACTGATAGATGGCCGGGGCAGTCCACAACAACCGCCCACTGAAGCCGAATTATCTGTCCCGGATAATGAAGGTGCCCGTTCCCCCGCAACCCCTGCGGGCAGTGAAACAAATCATGAAGCAGCATCTTTTTGGTCTGCGCCCACCGCTGGTGAAAGTTTCTCTTCGCCTCCATCTTTATCTTCTTCTCCTACGGGCTTACCCGCATTAGGCAGTGATACTCAAAATAGCACTGCCGCGCCCGAAAGCGACGCAACTCATTCTGAGCAAAAGGAAAACCAGCAGTCGGGTGACGCGCAAAGCAATTTCTGGGCTTCTACCGCCGTACAGGCCGGTGAGATGCTGTCAAATGAAGATGCATCTCAGGCATCCCTTGATTATGCCCGCAGTATGGGAGAGGGGATGATTAACCAGCAGATTAACGACTGGTTAAATCAATGGGGAACCGCGAAGATTTCGCTGGGTTTTGACCAGAAGATCTCTGGTGATTTTCTGTTACCGGTATATGAAGACCAGAACAATTTATTCTTCACCCAGATTGGATTGCACGATAACGATGACCGCCACACATATAATGTGGGGATGGGGTATCGGTGGTATGTCAACGACTGGATGTACGGCGTTAACACATTTTATGATTATGACAACACCGGCCATAACGCCAGGCTTGGGGTTGGTGGTGAAGCCTGGACTGATTACCTGAAATTAGGCATGAACGGTTATTTCAGGCTGACCAACTGGCATCAGTCCGTACTGGACAGCATGCAGGATTATGATGAACGACCGGCAAATGGTTTTGATATCCGTGCGGAAGGCTACTTGCCCGCTTACCCACAACTGGGCGCCAGTATCAAATATGAAAAATATTATGGTGACGGGATAGATTTAGGTACCGGTACCACTCCGGATGACCTGAAAGATGACCCTTCAGCAGTCACATTTGGGGTGAGTTATACCCCGGTACCTTTGCTGACTATCAAAGGCGAACGTGCAACTGGCGATGAACAGGACACCCGCCTCTCTATGGATGTGACCTATCGCCTGGGTACGCCATGGCGCCAGCAAATTGACCCGGCTTATGTTGATATGCAACGGAGTCTGATGGGCAGCCGCTATGACATTGTTGACCGTAATTACGACATCGTTATGCAATACCGCAAGCAGGATTTAATCCGTATTGCGCTGCCAGTGGAGGTGTCCGCAGAAGCAGCAGAAACAGTGCCGCTTTCCCTGACTGTCTCGCGGGCAAAATATGGTGTGAAAGATGTGGAATGGACAGCGTCATCTGACTTTATCGCCAATGGCGGTTCATTCCGCGAAGTGTCGATGACAGATATCGAAGTGACCATGCCTGCTTACGTCTACAACAACCGTAGCGCAGCACCGCAAAGTTACACTATCTCCGCAGTGGCGATTGATAACAACGACAACCGTTCCAATACCGCCAAATCGACCCTTAAGGTAACACCTTCTCAAAATATTATTACTTCACTGGATATCTCTCCGTCAGCAAAACAACCGGCGAATAACGCGGATTACTTCACCATTGTTGCGAATGTGCGGAATGAACAGAATGCCCCTCTGGTTGCTCAACCGGTAACGTTTGAGGTGGATGGCCTGGTTATGCTGGATGGCCAGCCTGGCGGTACCTTGTTTACGTCTGGTGGTCAAAGCAATGATCATGCCCTGACCGTGAACACCAATAGTTTGGGGCAGGCTTCAGTACGCCTGCGCAGTAAAGCCGCTAATGACGGTACTGTGACGGCAACACTGGTTAACGGTAACTACAAGTCTGGCAGTGTGTCATTCGAAGCTGACAGCACAACAGCTACCCTGGCCGATGGCGGGCTCGAAGTGGTTCACAATAATGCCGTTGCTGATGGCAGTGAGCAGAATATTGTTGCCGCGACGGTAGTTGATACCTTTGAAAACCCGGTACCTGGTGTTGCAGTTACGTTTACAGCAAACCACGGAGCCGTTGTCACCAGCGCTACAGCAGTAACCGATGATACAGGTACGGCAGAAACCGGACTGACTAACGATGAGTCTGGTGTGGCAACGGTAACAGCGACAGTGAATGGCAGCAGCGACAGTGCCGACACCACCTTCAAGCCTGACCTTGGTACAGCAGAGATCCTCCCCGGAGCCCTGGTGGTGACGAAGGATAACGCGAAGGCCAATGGTGCCGATACCAATGCGGTGAAAGCCACCGTGACCGATGCTTCCGGTAACCTGGTGCCCGGCGTTACGGTAAATTTCAGTGCCGATAACGGCGCGACCATACAGGCTACAGCAACCACTAATAATAGTGGTGAAGCCAGCACAACGCTCACCAACACAAAAGCAGGTGCAACATCGGTGAGCGCGAGTATCAATGGCAGCAGCCAGTCCGTGAGTACCACATTCGTACCCGATGAAACCACAGCGGAAATTGCTGATGGTGCGCTGGTTATCACCCGGGACAATGCCGCCGCGGATGGCACAGCAAGTAATGAAGTAAAAGCGACAGTAACGGATGCTTCAGGCAACCCGGTTTCAGGTGTAACGGTGAGTTTCAGTGCCGACCACGGAGCCAGTATCCCGGCAACTGCCGACACTAACGCCAGCGGCGAGGCGTCTGTGACCCTGACTAACACGGCATCTGGTGCCACAGTGGTAACTGCATCGATAAACAGCAGCAGCCAGAATGTCACCACCACTTTTAAAGCCGATGACACGACCGCAGAAATTACCGACGGGGCGCTGGTTGTTACCCGGGATAACGCAGTAGCGAATGGCACCGCCACTAACGAAGTAAAAGCGACTGTAACCGATGCTTCAGGCAACCCGGTGCCGAATGTAACCGTGAATTTTGGTGCGGATAACGGCGCCACGATTCCTGCCAGTGCGGATACAGACGCCAGTGGTGTGGCCACAGTGACGCTGACCAACACGACAGCCGGAGCCACGGTGGTGACGGCATCGATAAACGGCAGCAGCCAGAATGTCACCACTACCTTTGTACCGGATGACACCACCGCAGAAATCATCGACGGGGCGCTGTCTGTTACCCGCGATAACGCAAAAGCGGATGGTTCGGCAACCAACGAGGTACAGGCGACGGTAACGGATGCTTCAGGCAACCCGGTTCCGGGTATGACGGTCACCTTCAGTGCCAGTAACGGCGCCACTATCCCGCCCAGTGCGGATACCGATGCCAGCGGTGTTGCCACAGTCACGCTGTCCAACACGCTGTCTGGTGCCACGGTAGTGACTGCCTCTATAAACAGCAGCAGCCAGGATGTCACCACCACCTTTGTGCCCGATGACACCACTGCTGTCATTGTCAGCGGCGCATTAGTCGTGACAAAAGATGGCGCCAAAGCAGACGGTACAGACACCAATGAAGTGAAAGCGACAGTCACTGATGCCTCTGGTAACCTGGTGCCCGGTGTTACAGTGAATTTCAGTGCCAATAACGGCGCGGCCATCCCGCCCAGTGCGGATACCGATGCCAGTGGTGTTGCCACAGTGACGCTGACCAATACGGCCGCCGGAGCCTCAGTGGTTACTGCGACGATTAACGGCAGCAGCCAGAATGTCACCACCACCTTTGTGCCGGATGACACCACTGCAGAAATCATCGATGGTGCACTGGTTGTCACCCGCGATAATGCAGTTGCGAACGGCACAGCCACTAACCAGGTGAAAGCCACAGTAACCGATGCATCAGGTAACCCGGTACCGGGTCTGACGGTTACCTTTGGTGCGGATAGCGGTGGCAGTATTCAACCCAGTGCAGATACAGACGCCAGCGGTGTTGCCACGGTTACCCTGACCAACACCAAATCTGGCGCCACGGTAGTGACTGCATCAATAAACAGCAGCAGCCAGAATGTCACTACCACCTTTAAGGCTGATGACACCACGGCCGAAATTATCGATGGTGCACTGGTTGTCACTGGCGATAACGCTGTAGCGGATGGTTCAGACACCAATGCGGTGAAAGCGACAGTAACCGATGCCTCAGGCAACCCGGTGCCGGGTATGACGGTCACCTTCAGTGCCAGTAACGGTGCCACCATTCCGCCCAGTGCGGATACCGACGCCAGCGGTGTTGCCACAGTGACCCTGACCAACACTAAATCCGGTGCCACGGTAGTGACGGCATCGATAAACAGCAGCAGCCAGGACGTCACCACCACCTTTCTGCCCGATGACACCACGGCAGCAATTACTGATACCGACTTCACCGTGGCCAGTGGCGCACTGGCGAATAACGCCGACTCCAACGCCCTGAATGCCATAGTGAAAGATGCCAATGGCAACGTTGTGCCTGGTGTTGATGTCACCTTTAGTGTGACGAGCGGCGCAGCGACGCCTGCGACACAAACATTCCCAACCAATAGTTCGGGTGTGGTAAGTGGCGCGTTAGTCAGTACAGTTGCTGGCGATAACCAGGTTACTGCCAGTGTGAACGGTAATACGACAGCCGCCAAAACCTCGTCCTTTGTGCCTGATGGCGGCACGGCTACCATCGCCGACAGCGATTTCACCGTGACCAGTGGTGCGAAAGCTAACGGGAGCGAGGCGAATACCGCGAGTGCTACCGTAAAAGACGCTTCCGGTAACCCGGTGCCTGGCGCAACGGTCACCTTTACGGTAACTGATGGTGCGGCTGGCCCTACACCACAATCTCAGGACACTAACGCTTCTGGTGTGGCAAGTGTGTCGTTCACCAGTACCGTTGCCGGTGATAACCATGTGACTGCCCGGGTGAACGGGAGTACCACTTCGGCGAAAGTGTCCACCTTTGTACCGGATGACACCACGGCAGAAATTATCAGCGGTGCGCTGGTCGTGACTGACAACGGTGCGAAAGCCGATGGCGTGGACACCAACGCAGTGAAAGCGACGGTAACCGATGCCTCGGGCAACCTGGTGCCGAATGTCACAGTCACCTTCAGTGCCAGTAACGGTGCCACCATCACGCCCAGTGCGAACACAGACGCCAGCGGTGTTGCCACAGTGACGCTGACCAACACCAAAGCCGGTGCCACAGTAGTGACGGCGACGATCAACGGCAGCAGCCAGAACGTCACCACCACTTTTGTGCCGGATGACACCACCGCCGAAATTATCGACGGCGCACTGGTTGTGACCGACAACGATGCCAAAGCCGATGGTGAGGACACCAATGCGGTGAAAGCGACGGTAACCGATGCCTCCGGCAACCCGGTTCCGGGTGTGGCGGTCACCTTCAGTGCCGGTAACGGTGCCACCATCCCGCCCAGTGCGGATACCGACGCCAGCGGTGTTGCCACGGTCACCCTGACCAACACCACCTCCGGTGCCACGGTAGTGACGGCGACGATCAACGGCAGCAGCCAGGACGT